>JANNYO010000001.1:0-2517 GCA_031410115.1 Rhodanobacteraceae bacterium
ACTGAAATCGTCATCACGACGACGACCCGGTTTTTCATCTTTGGTACGCATGATGTAGCTGATGTCGGTTTCGGCCGCATCTTTACGCACGATCAAGTGGCGTAATACTGCATCGTTGTAGCGAAACGCGTCTTTCAGCTCGGCGCGAACTTTTTCGCCGGCTTCCACGTTCATGCACACATAGTGCGCTTTGACGAGACGTTGGATTGGATACGCCAATTGGCGGCGGCCCCAGTCTTCTAAACGGTGCAGAATGCCGCCGTCGGTTTCGATAATGCTTTTATAGCGCTCAATCATATTGGGCACTTGTTCGCTCTGGTCAGGGTGGACCAAAAACACAATTTCATAATGACGCATGTGTTATTTGCTTTTGCTCCGTCACCGGAGTCCTCTTGGTTTAATAAGCTTCCCTTTTTTGCCGCAAAGTTGCGCCATTTCGGGTGAAGCGAGGTCCTGCTAGCGGTGCAGCTGCTTTGCAGGGACGCGGAGACTAAGCTTTTCAGGTAAGCGCAGCAAGGGAGTTTGCTGAATAGCGTTGCAGCCTCAATGAATTTTGCCTGCTTGAAGCTTTAGCTGTTTACGCAGAAACTTGCACGCGCGTGAATCCTGGGCGTTGTCATGACGGTAGAAAAACCACAGTTGGGCGAATTTACCTACAGCGACTATATGCGCTGGCCAGACGGTGAACGTTGGCAACTCTTGGATGGCTTTGCTTATGCAATGGCGCCGCCGTCTTTACCGCATCAAGATGTCGTGTCGGAGTTAGGCGCGCAGCTGCGACTGCAACTTCGTGGCAAACCCTGTAAAGCCCTTGTTGCGCCGATCGGCGTACGCTTACCAAAATCAAATGAAGCCGACGAATTTATCCGCACCGTATTTGAACCCGATGTCGTTGTCGTCTGTGACCCTGGGAAATTGGATAAAAGCGGCATTCGCGGTGCGCCAGACTTCATCATTGAAGTGCTTTCCCCCAGCACCGCGCACTTTGATCAGATTGAAAAGCGCAAAGCCTATGAGCGCGCTGGCGTTCGAGAGTTTTGGCTGGTAGACATTCCGAGCGGGGTGCTGACGATTTATCGTCAGCTCGATAACGCTTTTGCGCCCGCAGATATTGTGCGTGCCGAAGGCGTGATTGCGATTGTGGCTCTGCCGGGCTTGGCGCTCGATTTAGATTTTATGAGTGAGTGGTTGGAAAAAGACGAGCCGTTTTTGTAGGCGTGCTTCGCGATCACAAAAATTTAAGCAAACGCTGCTAACTTTTTTTGTCCTCCCGCCGTCCAACCAACATGGTTGATTTTTTTAAACGCTCTGCACCTGCATGTGTATGTGTAGACGACTTTGAAGCACTACTGGCTGAGCGCGCTGGCCGGTGGTACAGCGCGTGTCTGCGCATTACCAAAAGTCCGAGTTTGGCAGAGGACGCGTTGCAAGAAGCGTTGATCAAAGCCTGGGGCGCACGCGCGCAATTCGCTGGCCGCGCAGCGCTGGACACTTGGGTGCATACCATTGCGGTGCGCTGTGCGCTCGATCAGCTGCGTGCGCGCAAGCTGTTGAGTGCAGATGAAGTTGACGAAGCGGCGCCGGGCACATGGGAAAACTCACCGCATCAAGCACTGCATTTGCAACAGCTAGATCAGCAGCTGGCGTGCGCAATGACCCGACTTACCACGCTAGAACGGGTATGTTTCGAGCTGAAACACCGAGAGGAATGGAGTTTGGGTGAGATATCGCTGGCGCTGGAGCTGTCCCTAAATTCAACTAAACAAGCGCTATTTCGCGCCGTTCGCAAACTGCGTGCGGGGCTTGCGCATTGGCAAGGAATGACCGAATGACTGACGATGAGCTTTTACTATTTCACTTTTCGGATGGCTTGATGCCCGAACGCGTTGCGCAAATTCAATTGGCGCTTGATAACGACGCGGCTTTGTGTAGACGCTTGGCGCAGCTGCGTGCGCATCTAGCTGCATTAAATCATGCAGGTGAAGACACATTGCCTGCTGGTGTGCAGCGGCGGCTGCAGCTAAAACTGCGGCAACTACACGCTAAATCACTTGTACCCGAACGTTTGCCATTTTGGCATCGAGCCCGCACGCAATCCGCGTGGCTGGTCCCGGCATTTACCGCTGGCGCTGGTGCGCTGCTGATGTGGATGTACACCCAAGGCGTAACGCCGAACACGCAGCCATTAGTTTCCGAACACGGGACTGCTCAGCAAGGGGCGTCAATCCCCGCGCAAGCGCAAACCATGAGCTTGCCCGCGTTGCGCGCGCATCTGCTGCAAACGCAAATGCTACTGGAGAATTTCGATCCTAATAGCGCGCAAGAACGCGCTTTGCTGGATGAAATTATTGCGCAAAACCAAAGCTATGCGATGCGCGCGCAGCGTCTAGGGCGCTCGGATTTGGCGCGTGTATTGCGTGCGCTTGAGCCGGTTTTAGTGGAGGTGGAAAGCATCCAAGAGCCAGGCGCACGCGCCGCACTGGTCAATCAATTTGAGTTTGAGGCCGATTCTTTGCA
>JANNYO010000002.1:0-3120 GCA_031410115.1 Rhodanobacteraceae bacterium
ATGGTTTGCCCGAGCGCATCGGTTTGGCTGACGACTTCATTCATGGCGTTGTAGCGATAACTCCAGTTGCCCATATCTGGATCGAGCTGGCTAATCTTGCGCCCGAGTTTGTCGTAAGTGATTGAATTGGTTACTAATACGAAGCTGCCCGTGGCTTGTCGAGAAACTTCTGATAGATTGCCGGTTTCATCGAATTTTTGATAGACGGTGAAGCCAGATGGGTCACACATACTCACTTTTTCACCGACGGCGTTGATCACATCAACCACTGGGCGCCGTGAGATAGGTCGAGTGTTAATGACATTGCTTTATCTCATAAATATCATCACCACCACCAAATTGCTTGGCGATAACTAAGTTTAACCGAGAGAAATATGAGCGATCTATACTAATAAGCAAATCTAGCGGTAAACCCCTCCCATGATCACTGATATTATTATCTCCAAAACTGAATACCTTTATCCCAGATACTAATTGCTCGTAACCAATTAATTTTAAATTAAGGTCGCGTTGAAGCGCTAAAACACTCTCAACTTTTTTACTTTCACTTAATTCGCAGTAGTCTGCGCCAAGAAAAGACGCAACTTTCTCTGAAGCATAAATAAGATACGTGTTAGGAACTTTTGGCTGGTAGGAAAAAAACAGAAAAGCTATAACACACGGAAAAAAACAAAGAATAATTACTATTATATACTTGACGCGAAATTTCAATATTGAAAAGACAAGCCCAGTTAGAAAGGAAACGGCTATAGTTAGATAGATGTAGAAAAGGAATTTTTCATTTACCTGTATGAATTGATAAATATTACATATAGATATAATAGATCCAAAAAATAGAACCAATGGAACCAAATATTTTTTCATTGCCCGCTCCCTAGCTTACCAAGGCACCTTCCGCTATTAACGCAACCCAAATAATTGCTTCCACTTATGTCTGGTCGAAGTCGCGCATCTGGCCGCTCAAACCAAGTTCCGATCTGATAGCCTTTTCTATATACCCATTGATGTGCGTTTTTATTGGTGTAATCACGCCATTTCCACCACATTTTCCCACCCTCAATTTCATATAGCATTCCGTGAATCCCTTCATGAGCAATACCACTCCTTATTGCAGTTTGAGAAAGTAAACTATTACCATTCCAAATTGCTTTCGATATGCTTATTCCATTTGAATTCCATTGAAAGTCAGCGTCCTCACTTACACCATCAAATGTCAGGCCACTCAAACGCATAAACGGCTTGAGCTCAGGAAACGAACTACCAATCAATTCGACTGAGTCATTTATTTCTCGCTGGTTTGCTTGAGCAAATTGTTTTCGCTCAAGCTCACTTTCAGGAACAGTTTGTCCCGCTTCGTCAACTTTGGCATTTTCGCCACGTTCCGAAACCAAAGTAACCGCCATCTGAAAAGCCCCCGTCGCCGCCCCATTACCAAACTTCCCACCTGCCAACGCAGAAACACTGCCGCCCAGCATCGCACTCGCCGCAACCTTGGCGTAGTCTGAATGCAAATCTGTGATCGTGGGTGACACGGCTTCAGTTATTCCAGCACTGACAAATCCATGTCCAAATTTCCCGCCCTGAAGCACGCTAATCGTCCCTCCCGCTGCCGCGTGGGCCAGTATTTCTGCACCCGCGCGCCCGGCGCGGACCAACGCAGACGTGCCGTCTTTTAGCTTCTTAAGCCCGGCGAAGTGCGATCCAATGCCATAAAAAAGTCCCGCCGTAAACGCGCCCTCCAAACCGCCTTGGAGTCCGCCGGTGATGGTTCCCGCGACAAATCCAGAGAACACCACGGAACCAAAGCTGCCCAGCACGCCAGCGGTAATTCCCGGCAGCCAAATCGACACCGCAATCGCAATAGCCGCCTTCAAATACCCCAGCGCCTTACTTCTGTGCCCCGTTGGATCGGTCAAACTCAACGGGTTGTTCAAACAATAGCTGTAGCGATTTAAACCCTGCGTCGCGTCATCCTCAACCTCCGAATCAGCCTGTAAGAATCGGCCTAATTCCGGGTCGTAAATCCGGGCATTCATGTGCACTAGGCCCAAGTCGTCGAGCATTTCTTGACCGGTGAAACCTCTGAGCGTGGTGTCAGGCTGATAATTCAGAATGGATTGTGCCCAGGAATTATCCTGCCGCCTTGCGCCGTGAGCGTCGAAGCTCATGCGTTCAATGATGTTCGCGTTTTCATCGGTGATCAGATCGACGGAGCCTAAATGGTCGGCGAACATATAGCGATATTGCCGCTGGACTGCCGCGCCAATAATTTCGCGGTTGATAAGTAGGAAGACACCTATGGATTCGCGAATCAAGGTTTTAGTAGGCGTGACTTCTTTTTCGACGGCGCCAAAATAGCGCACGGTTCTGGTGATGGAGCCATTTTTTTCGTCGATGCGTTTATACCGACTGCCTCCGGGGCTGTACCAAAAGCTTGACTTGGCGTTGGTGTTGCCGGTCGAACTTATGACTCGGCTTAATCTTGTCGCGTCGTAACTAATACTTAGGTTACTACCGACAATCGAGCGATTGGTCATATCGCCATTGTCGTTGTAGCTGAAGGTTTTACCGAAGGCGGATTTGACTTGGTGGGGGGACATGCCCGCTGCAAAATTGCTGGAACAGCCTGCGGCAGCACCGTAGCTGTAGGTTTGGGCTGCGGCTAACTCTTTGGTTTTGCTACAGATATTGCCTAAATCATCGTAAATCAAGCCTAAATTTGCCGTGCCGTTGCGCGTTACCGCCGTTAATCGGTCTAATTTATCGTAGGTCAGAATTTCTCTTTGAGCTGTACGTGCATCAAAGCGTTCTTTTAAATTGCCGACTCTATCGAATTGCAACTGCCAACTCTGCAATGACCCAAAATTAACGTTCTGTACCGCTAATCTGCCCGTTTGCGTATCAAAGCTCCGATCTAAGGTTAACGAAACATTATTCGCGCGGATTTCTTGGGTGACTTGACCGCGTGGGGAGTACGTTAACGCTTGGTAGTACAAATCTGAGGCTCTCTTCGTTTTCCTGTGGAAATCTACCTGCTACAAGCGTGCTACGCAGCTGCGGAGTCTGACGCAAAAAGGCCCCCGCAAGGGCCGCGTCAGATGTAGCGATCGGCTAAAGTAT
>JANNYO010000003.1:0-5780 GCA_031410115.1 Rhodanobacteraceae bacterium
AGTTGGGCGGCGTGGTCGGCTGGCAGGTGCGCTTTACCGAAGCGGTGGGTGATTCGACCCTGATTAAGTTTATGACCGACGGCATTTTGCTGGCGGAAACGCAGTCGGATCGCAATCTAACAAACTACGACACGCTGATTATCGACGAGGCGCACGAGCGTTCGCTCAACATTGATTTTCTGCTCGGCTTTCTCAAGAAGCTGCTACCTAAGCGGCCCGATTTGAAAGTCATTATTACTTCCGCCACCATCGATACCGCGCGCTTTTCCGCGCATTTTAACCATGCACCAGTGTTTACCGTTGAAGGCCGCGGCTTTCCGGTGGAAATTCGCTATCGGCCGATTTCGGGTGATGAAGAAGAGCGCAATGAGCGCGCGCAGCCGGCATCCATTATCGCTGCCATTGATGAATTGATGCGCGAAACGCCGAATTCTATTGGCGGTGATGTGCTGGTTTTTTTTCCCGGCGAGCGCGAAATTCGTGATGCGCAGGCGGCAATTGAGCGGCGCAATTTTCGTGAAACGGAAGTGGTTTCGCTGTATTCAAGATTGTCAGCAAACGAACAAGATAAGGTTTTTCAGCCGGGGCCAAAACGACGCATTGTGCTGGCGACGAATGTCGCGGAAACCTCAATCACGGTGCCGCGCATTCGCTATGTGATCGACACCGGCACCGCCAGAATTGCGCGCTATTCGCCGCGCTCAAAAATTGAGCGCTTGCACATTGAGGCGATCAGCCAAGCCAGCGCAAATCAGCGCGCCGGGCGCTGTGGCCGGGTCGCAGCGGGCATTTGCGTACGTTTGTATGAAGAATCTGATTTTCAAACGCGCAGCGCTTTTACCGATCCGGAAATTCTGCGCAGTTCGCTCGCGGGGGTTTTGCTGCGCATGCTCAAGCTCAACTTGGGCGACCCGCGCGCGTTTCCGTTTGTTGAGCCGCCAGAAAATAGTGCGATCAACGACGGCTATTTGGTGTTGAGTGAATTGGGCGCGATTACGGATCGACGTGAGCTGACGGAGCTTGGCCGCCAGATGGCCGAGCTGCCGATTGATGTGCATTATGCGCGTATGTTGATCGCGGCGAAGTCAGACGGTTTTCCAGCAAACAATTGTTTGAAAGAAATGCTGATTTTGACCGCCGGTTTATCGATCTCTGATCCGCGCGAGCGCCCGGCGGATAAGCGCGGCACGGCAGACGCGGCGCACGCGACTTTTAGCGATGAGCGCAGTGATTTTCTCGGCTGGCTGAAGCTTTGGGACGCCTATCAGTTTCAATCGAACCTGCTTACCCAAAGCAAACTGCGCGATTGGGCGCGCAATCATTTTTTGAGCTTTTTGCGGCTGCGTGAATGGCGTGAGTTGCATCAACAGCTGAGCAACTCGGCGCGCGAGCTGGGTTGGGTGGTGAACGAAAATAGCGCGAGCTTTGAGGCGTTGCACCGCGCTTTGCTTGCTGCGTTAATTGGGCAAGTCGGCGAGCATGATGAGAAGGGCGTTTACAAAGGCACGCGCCAGCGCAAGTTTCAGATTTTTCCGGGCTCAGCGATCAAAGGTAACCCGCGCTGGGTGATGGCCGACACACTGTTGGATACGCAAAAAGTGTGGGCGATTGGCGTGGCCAAAATTGAGCCTGCGTGGCTGGAAAGTATCGGCGCGCACTTAATTAAAAAGCGCCATTACGATCCGTTTTGGGACGAGCGGGCAGGGCGGGTCATGTGTTTTGAAGACGCGACTTTGCTGGGTTTGACGATCTATGTGAAGCGCCGCGCGCAGTATGAGCCAATCAATCCAATTGAGACGCGCGCGCTGTTTTTACGCCACGCGCTAGCGTTGGGTGAAATCACCACGCCGCACCGCTTGTTCGCACACAATGCCGCCGTTCGCGTCGAGGCGCACGCCAAGGAAGACAAGCTGCGCAAGCGCGGCTTGCTGAAATCCGAGT
Source organism: Rhodanobacteraceae bacterium (assembly GCA_031410115.1). Classification (GTDB taxonomy): domain Bacteria; phylum Pseudomonadota; class Gammaproteobacteria; order Xanthomonadales; family SZUA-5; genus JANNYA01. The sequence continues at coordinate 1,942 of JANNYO010000003.1, forward strand.
CTGAAATCGGTGAATGGTTTGAGCCCCGCATTCCCGGCGATGTACGCAGCGTGCCGGCGCTGATTAGCTGGCTAAAAACCCCGGTTGGGCGCGCGCAAGAGGCGAATTTGCGGCTGCACGTGAACGATCTGATCTTGCACACCGCACCGTTGCAAAAAGAGTTTCCTGATGAAATGGTTGTGGGCGGTTTCAAGCTCAGCTTGAGCTATCATTTTGATCCGTCTGCGAATAATGATGGTGCCACCGCGCGCGTCAAACTTGAACAGCTGGGGGCGCTGAATTTGAACATGTTGGACTGGCTAGTGCCGGGTTTGCGCGAGGAAAAAGCCGCCGCATTGATTAAGTCCCTACCGAAACAGCTGCGCCGCTTGGCGGTGCCTGCGCCCGATTTTGCGCGCGCATTTTTAGAAGCAGAAAGTCCGTCCAGTGACATTTCTTTGTGTGGCGCATTAGCAAGGTTCTTAACGAAAATATGTGGTGATGAATTTTCTGAGGCTGATTTTGACTTGGGCGGCTTGCCGAATCATTTGCGCTTGCGCTTAGAAGTGTTGGGCCCCGCCGGTGAGGTTTTGGCGCAAGGCCGTGACATCGCTGCACTACAAAAAGATTTTCGCTCCGCCGCGCGCGCCGCGTTCACGGCGAAAGTTGGCGCGCTATATAACCGCGATCATTTGAAAGTATGGCCGTTTGATTTGCCCGAGCAAATCACCAGCGACGATGGTAGCGCCGCGTTTCCGGCACTGCACGATGCCGGAGGCGATGCCAGCCTACGCGCCTACGCTACCGAGATTGAGGCCGCAGCGCATCACTGCGGCGGTGCGCTGCGTTTGCTGCGGCTGCATTTGCCCGACGAGCAGCGCTACTGGCGCAAAAATGCGAGTTTGAGTTCCAGCGCGATGTTGGCTTACGCCGCCATCGACGCCGCTGAAAATCTGCGCGTGGAAATAGTTGAGGCCTGTTTGATTTCTGGCAACGCCGAGCTTGCCGCGCGCACCCGCAGCTTGGCTGAGTTCCAGCATTTGAGCGAACACGCGCGCACCCATTTGGGCCCGGACAGCGGCAAATTGGCGGCGCTTTTGGACGATATTTTGACTCATTTCGGCGCGCTGCGGCGGAAAATGGCGCCACCCGTCATTGGTTTGGCGAAAGCCAATCTGGACGATATTCGCGCCCAGCTCGCCGGTTTAATTTATCCAAAATTCGTGCTCGAAGTGCCCGTGCAACGCTTGGCGCATTACCCACGCTATCTGAAAGCGATTTCGGTGCGGCTGGAGCGCTTGTTTAACGAGCCGATTAAAGATCAAAGCAAAATGTTGGATTTGCTGCCGTTTATGGCGATTGTTGAGGCGGGCCGGTTTGCCCTGAAAAATCAGCCCTTGCGCTGGCTGCTGGAAGAATTCCGGGTGTCAGTGTTTGCGCCAGAGTTGAAAACGGCCGAGGCGGTGAGCGTCAAACGGCTGCGGGTTTTGAGCGGTGGGTAACGCCCTAAACTGTGGGTGATCACGCGCTTTTCATGCGGGCGATTGTTAAAAAGTGCAACGGATTGCAGTAAGATCGGGCGCTGTTTCGCCTGCGTGGCGAGACTTTTCGCCTTATCGCGCGGAGCGCAAATCATGCTTAACTTTGTCAGCAACACCGTTCTTGTGCGCAGTTTGTATTTCTGCGCGCTGCTGTTGGCGGCCAACTGCGCCCAGGCGCAGGTAATTTTTAGCGACGGATTTGAGGACGTAAACGACAAATCCGCCGCGCGTTTTCTCGACCAAGCAAGCTTCGGCGGGCGTTTGCAGGATATCGCGCTGGTGCGCCAACTGGGTTACTCAGGCTGGCTAGATCAACAGTTCACCGCCGCCACGTCGTTACAGTTGCCGTATCTGAATTGGATTATGGGTGGGGTGTATCAGCAACAGCGGCAAGAGGCGTGGTTTATTCACAGCGCGCAGCTGAGCGATCCGAGCAATCCGCTGCTGACGCACGATGATCAGCTGCGTCAGCGCGTTGCCTTTGCGCTGTCGGAAATACTGGTTACTTCGGATAAAAATGCGGTGCTGTTGCTACAGCCCTACACCATGGCGGATTATTACGACACGCTGGCGCGCGGCGCATTCGGTAATTTCCGCAGCTTGCTGGGTCAAGTCACGCTGCACCCGGCGATGGGTAAGTTCCTAAGCATGTTGGGCAATCGTAAGAGCGATGTTGCGCTCAATATTCGCCCTGATGAGAATTTTGCGCGGGAAATTTTGCAGCTGTTCTCGATTGGCCTGGATCAGCTCAATCCGGATGGCACGCCAGTATTAGTGGGTGGCGCGCGCGTGCCGAGCTACACGCAAAACCAAGTGCGCGGTTTTGCCCAAGTGTTTACCGGCTGGAATTTCAGCGGCTGCAGTGTTGCGACCTATGACGATTGCACACCGGGCAATCCGTATGAGGCACCATGGGTAACGCCGATGGCAGCGGTTGCGGCCTTCCATGATGTCACGAGCAGCAAACAACTATTGATTTACCCAGGCGTGAGCTTGCCGGGCGGCGTTTTAGCGGCGGGCGGCAATGCCACGCAAGACTTGAACGCGGCGCTGGATAATATTTTCAATCACCCGAATGTGGGGCCATTTTTGGCGCGCCAGTTGATCCAGCGCTTAGTCACAAGTAACCCGACGCCGGGTTTTGTGCAGCGCGTGGCGGCGGTGTTTAACAACAATGGCAGTGGCGTGCGCGGCGATTTGAAAGCGACGATACGCGCGCTGTTGCTTGACGCCGAAGCGCGCAGCATTCCCGCCGCCACGGTCAGCACTTATGGCAAATTGCGCGAGCCGATTTTGAAGCTGGTGCGGCTATGGCGAATTGCACCTGGGCGTTCGGTAAACGGCCGCGTATTTCGCTATTCGCACATTAGCGATCAGTTCGGGCAAGTGCCGTTAAGCGCACCGTCGGTGTTCAATTTCTTCAAACCCAGCTTTGCCCAACCCGGTGAAATCCGCAGTGCGGGCTTGGTATCGCCTGAGTTCCAAATTGCCAACGACGTGCAATTGGTAACCGCGCCGAACGAGTTAGGCTGGCGAATTTTTCTGTTTTACATCGGCAGCCGCTACAGCGTAGTGTGGGAAAACGGCGCGCCGGTGCCGGAGGAAACGCTGATGGATTACAGCGCGCTTAAGCTGTTGGCCGCCAGTCCTGCCGCGCTGGTTGATCATCTCAATCTGGTGCTGATGTCCGGGCAAATGTCAGCATTTATGCGCAATATTCTAATCAATCGTTTGAACGGGACGCTGCCAGATGTCATCCCCGGTCAGCCGGCCGGTGCTGCGCCGGATCAAGCGTTGTTTCGCGTGCAGCAAGCGCTGTATTTGATCGTCAATTCCCCTGAATTCAACATCCAAAAATAGGCCGCCACGATGAACTTTGATCGTCGAAAATTTTTGCGCAAATCGATTCAAACCGCGCTCGGTGGCGTTGCCTTGTCCAGCGCCTTTGGCAATTTAAAAGCGATTGCGGCGGCGGCAAATGCCGGCACGGTCAATGGCGTGTTCCCTGATTACAAAGCGCTGGTGTGCGTGTTTTTACAAGGCGGCAATGATGGCTTCAACACCGTCGTGCCGTTTGACGCGTCGACCTATGCAACCTACAGCACCACCCGCCCTGCGTTGGCAATCAATCAAGCTGCGGTTGCGGCGCAGGCGCTGAGCGCGCAGGCGTTTCAAGCAGGGCTGCCCGGTGGGCCACCAAGCGATGGCGCAAGTTACGGGCTGCATCCTTCAATGCCTGAAATGCGCGGCTTGTTCAATGCGCAGCGTGCCGCGGTGATCGCCAATGTTGGCCCACTCTTAGGCCAAATCACGCAAGCG
>JANNYO010000004.1:0-18983 GCA_031410115.1 Rhodanobacteraceae bacterium
GCTCAAGCGCGGCAACGAAATCGGCATCAAAATTTGCGAGGGCCTGGAAAACTGCGTTGCCACGTGTCAATGGCGGCGAATGGTTTTCGTCGGTAGGTTTGGCCGAAGTCACGCCATTTTGCCGCACTACAGTTGGCGGAAATTCACTGCTGGTCATAATGTCCTCCAATCGCGAATAGATAAATGTAACGGTCGTCGAATTTATAAATCAAACGATCTTTTAGTGAGATGCGTCTGGACCAAAGCCCAGCAAGATTGTGTCGAAGTTGCTCTGGCTTGCCCATTCCAGTCGACGGATCGTTGCGCAGCATTTCTTTGAGCAACTTGCAAAGGGCTTTATGGAGCGCCTTGTCGTTGTCTCGCAAAGCTTCATAAACTACCCACCTGGCACCTTCAAATACCAGCGATCTCATGTATTTGCTCGTCTGTTGGGACATAGCCGGCGTGTCGTTTGTGGGTGTTTAGCGAGTCAGAAATTTGCCCCATCAGGCTCGAGTTTTGCAGGACGTAAAGTGTTTCTTGCTCTCTTTCCCAGTCGTCGGCACTCACCACAACAAATGCATCACCGGCGCGGCGTGTGACCTTAATCGGCGTATGGTCGCTAAGCACCTGTTCTATATAGGTTTTTAGCTTGCCTCTAAATTGATTTACGCTGACAGTGTCCATTTTCATCACCAGTTGTACGGATTTACGGTACGACTGTAACCTAAAACTAGCGATCATGCGAAACAAGAGTGTCTATCAAAGCGCCAAAAACAACCCCGCCCGCAACCGTTGAATCACCTCAGCCGTTGGCCGCAACGGCGAGACTTGTTTTGCCGTGTCGCCTTTCGGCGAGACTTGTTTTTCCGTGTCGCCTTTCGGCGAGACTTGTCTGCCGTGTTGCTCGCACGCGACTTCAGCCGAGGTTTGCGCCAGCCGGCCACTCAAGCTGCGCAAAAATAGCGCTATTTTTCCCTGCGCGTGCGTCGCAAAGGCGACTTCCACGGGCGCGTAAGTAGCGCAGGCTTCACTAATCATATTGACGGAATCGGCGGTGACCATAATTTTGCCGGCTTGGCTTAGCCAAGCTTGATAAGGGTTTTCGCCGTCGCCAGCACCGGTCCAAACCCGGGCACCCGATTGGCGTATGTGCAGCAAAAAATCGGCCGGGGTGCGGCGTGAGGCGCTGATGCATAGGCCGTCGGTATCGAGGGAATCCAGCAGGCGGGCAAATTGCGCCACGGTGTAGGGCGCATTGCGGGTCGGTGCGCCAACCAACAATAACATCCGCACCGGTGCCAGCGTATTTTGCGCGCGCCCAGCGGCAAGCCAGGCATCGTCCACGCCGTTGAGCGCGCCGATCATCGAGTAAACATTGGGTGCATCCAGCTGATCGTGCGCCGGGCAGACAATCGCGTCGAAGCGGGCGGGATCGCAGCGCGGCGCTAAAATTTGTATCGTGCGCACGTTTGCGTTGGCGCGTTTAATCGCGTCCAGCGCAATCGCGCCGGCACGACCACAGCCGATCGCAAGTTCGCAATTGACTGACTTTGGTTGCGGCTGTAAGCCTAAATCGGCAAACCGAGCGCGGCGAAATCGCGGCGCAAAATTGCGATCAAGCGTCTTGAGGTGCACGACAAATTCCACCGCCGACACGCCCAGTCCGCGCGCCAAAACCTGCGCTTGCTTCAAATTGCCCGCCACGCCGTCGGTTAAAATCCACGTCGACAGTAACGAAGCGTCGTATCCTGCGCACCCGGTTCGGCGTTGATCATCCACGCATTGCGCCCTTTTTAGAGAGTAGAAAAATCATGTTGGACGATGCTGCCTTAAATTTGCTGTTTACCCAAGCCCGTACCCACAATGCTTGGCAGCCGCGCGCGGTGCCAAGTGCTTTGATCGAGCAATTGTACGATCTCGTCAAAATGGCGCCCACCAGCGCGAACTGCTCACCGGCGCGCTTGGTGTTTGTCCAAACTGCGACGGCGAAGGCGCGGCTGAAGCCTGCGCTATTGGCATCAAACGTCGATAAAACGATGAGCGCACCGGTGACGGTGATCGTGGGCAGCGAGCAAGTCTTTTATGAGCGCCTGCCCGAGCTTTTTCCGCATGCTGACGCAAAAAGCTGGTTCGTTGGCAATCAAGCGTTGATTGCATCGACGGCGTTTCGAAATTCCAGCCTGCAGGGGGCGTATGTGATGCTGGCGGCGCGCGCTTTGGGCCTGGACTGTGGGCCGATGAGTGGCTTTGATCAGGCCATGGTGAATGCCGAATTTTTTGCCGGCACCACGATCAAATCAAACTTCCTGATCAATTTGGGCTATGGCGATGCCACCGCACTGTTCCCGCGCAGCCCGCGCTTGAGTTTTGTTGACGCATGTCAAGTGATTTAGCCGCCTTAGGCGTGCGCAGGCTTGGCCTTGTCAACTACGAACCGGTCTGGCGGGCGATGCAGCGCTTCACCGATACGCGCGACGAAACCACCCCAGACGAGCTTTGGCTAACCGAGCACCCGCCGATTTACACGCTTGGGCAGGCGGGGAAGTTGGAGCATGTGCTTGAACCCGGCGACATCCCGGTTCTGGGGGTGGATCGCGGTGGACAAGTGACGTATCACGGGCCGGGCCAGCTGATGGCCTACCCGTTGATTGACTTGCGGCGGCGGAGTTTAGGCGTGCGTGCGATGGTGGACGTGATTGAAACCGCGACGTTAAATGTATTGCGCAGTTTTTGTGTCGATGCCCAGTTAAAAGCGGGCGCACCCGGCGTGTATGTGCGCGGCGAAAAAATCATGGCGCTGGGTTTGCGCATTCGCCGGGGTTGCAGTTTTCACGGCTTGGCACTGAATGTCTGTATGGATTTAGCGCCGTTTTCGCGCATCAACCCGTGCGGCTATATCGGCCTGCGCCACACCACGATGGCACACGAGGGCGGGCCTGCGGATTTGGATGTCGTCGGTAACGCGCTGATCACTGAGTTGAGCAAAGCCTTGGGGTTTTCGCACAGCATTTTGCTGAGCGCTGAGTTGCCGCCACACTTAATAACGTCCAACGACGTTGGGGCCCAACATGGATGAGTGGCAATCGAATGATGGTGCATACCCGCTTGCGGGGTTGATCGCATCAGGGCCAACAGGTGCCACACCGCGTTTGGCGCTGCACGGCTGGCTCGATAACGCTGCCAGTATGGCCGGGCTGTTGGCGGCATTGAACGCGATCAGCGGCGCACCCAGCCTCGCCCTAGATTTGCCCGGACATGGCTTGAGTGCGCATACCGCAGCACACCATCACGCACCGTTTGCGGATTATTTAGACGCCGTGCTGAGCGTTTTAGACACACAAAACTGGCAGCAAATTGACCTGATCGGGCATTCCATGGGCGGCGGCATTGCCACACTGTTCGCCGCCGCTTTTCCTGATCGCGTACGCAAATTAGTGCTGCTCGATTCCCTCGGGCCACTGTCTGGCGAACCCGTAAGCTTCGCGAAAGATTTAGCGCGCGGACTGTTGGCGCGCCGCGCACAGCGCAAGCCAACGCCGGTTTACCCAGATGCCATCAGCGCACTAAACGCCCGTGTCGGCGCGTTCGGCATCACTGAAATTCAAGCCGCACCAATCGTCGCGCGCGGCATCGTCCAAGCCGCGGACGGCCAGTGGCGCTGGCGCAGCGACCCTAGGCTAACCCTGCCTTCGACCAGTCGATTTAGCGAAGCGCAAGTGCTAAACGCGATTGCCGCAATTCGCGCGCCCACGTTAATCATTCTTGCCGAGCCACGTGCGGATTTTCTGGACGGGCCAAAGTTGGACGTGCGCATAGCGGCGTATCCAGATGCGCACGTTGTGCGGATGCTGGGCAACCACCATCTGCATGTGCGGCCAAAGCCGGAATTGGTTGAGCTAGTCGCGGGATTTATTGCAGGCTGTACCGGTGCGGCTTGTTAGCCGCGTCTGTGCAATGTGCAATGAACTGGACTAGACTTTTATTCGCGCACTACCGCGCTGACACGGAACTCAACGATGAAAAACGTACTGAAACTATCCTTCGCAGCAATTTGTGCGCTGTGTTTGAGCACCGCAGGTTTCGCCGCCGATGAAGCGGACGTCGCGCAAGCCGAATCGGAGCTGGCTGACGCTGAATCGGAGCTAGCGACGGCGGAGTCAGAACTCGCCGATGCAGAACTCGCAGAAGCCGATGCTAACGCCGCACAAGCGGATGCTGATTTAGCCGAAGCAGATGCTGATTTAGCCGCAGCGAATGCTGACGTTGCTGAAGCCGAAGCCGAAGCTGCACAGGCCGATGCTGATGCGGCGGAAGCCGAAACCGATCAGTAGGCGCAAGGATTCGCGCTTTCATTTGAGGACAAAAATGGGTTTGGCGTCAGCCAAACCCATTCAGCGAAGTCAAAACGTTATTCAAACCCATCCGCAAACAAGCCATCCGCGTTCGCGCAGCGTGACACCGAACTGGACACGATGAGCGAGAAGCGGCGCATCGTGCCGGTGTCAGTTCCGGCGACATCCGCCACATTTAGGTTCCACGCGCCCGCGCCCGTTTCGCCATCAAAACCACTGAGTGGTGAATCGGGTGCGAAGTTGCCGCCTACGGTCAGGCCCGTTGTGCCCAGCAGTGTTGACATCGACGGAAAACCACCGTCATCGTTTAGCAGCATGTCGCAGATATTGTCCGAGGCATTTCCGCGTCTGGACATCACAGATACCGTGGTTCCGAGCGGCGAGATCAACTTGAATACTAAATCGCCAACGAAGGTGTGGTTCATCGCAGCGTCGGCGTTGAGTGCAGTCGCATTGCAGACGCCGCCGGGCGCTAGGTCGAACCTGAAGTCGACATCGGTGATTTTGCCCGGTGCCGTCAAAGTCAAAGGCAAGTTCACGCCCGCAGCTACATTGTCTGGAACAAAAATTGGCGCACCAGCATAGCTAACGGTACGCGTGGTTGCAGGCTGGGCGACACCCGTGCTGAGCACGTAGTTTTTACTGCCAAAATTGGTCGCGCCATCCACCAGCGTCAAACTGGGCAATACCGAAGCGCCACAGGCGAGCGCTGGGTCGACGGTGAAGGTAAAAGCTTTGCAGCTTGCTGCGCCACCCGCAGCAACAACACCGAACGCCTGCGGGCCGCCAGGGGCAGTCACACTTCCGACTGCGCCGAGGGTGCCAATAAGATTCGTGGTGTTGGCGAGCCCAGTATTGATCACGCACAGATTGACGGTCACCGTTTCACCCGGATCCAGAACATTATTTGCAGGTGAAAAGCTTTCCGACACCAGGCTTGCTGTTTGGGCAGCTAATGCGGGCACGCCCGCCACACAAACGCCCAAGTTGGTGACGCTGCCGTTTGTTACTGTGCCTGAGCTATTGGTGGGTGCTGAGTTGGGGAATGTTGCGCTGCCGGTGTAGTTGCCCGGCGGCACAGTAAAACTTGCGACGCCTAAGTTGTTCGTGGGCTGCATAAAGCCACCCGTTGCTAGCGCAAGTGCTCCAGGCACTGGGTTGCCGTTCGCGCAATTGGTAACCGTAAGATTCAGCGTGCCTTTTTCCGCAGGCGTGCAGGTCGGAAACTGGAATCGACCGACGCGGGTGCTCCAATCAAAACCGGTGGCAACATTATTTCCAGCGGCCGCGCGATATTCCGAGTGGAAATAAAAGGTGCAGGAATCAGACGGATCCACACTCATAGAGCTGTAGTCACCCCAGCGCGAGTTGGTTGCCAGTTGTACACCGTCGCCTGCAAACATCACCGCTTCACCTTCATTAAGGCTGTTGCCAGGCGAGGTGCCCGTGCGCCCTGCCCACAGAATACTTGGGAAGGTGGTGCTGCCGGACGCACTGTAGCCGACCGCGATATTGCCCAGGTGATCCTGTGCAATCTGTGGCATGAACAAATTCGTGCCGGTGACACCATCGACGACCGCCGCTGCTTGGGTACCTTGGTCGCGCAAGGTCAATACCCCTAGCGCATCCCGACGCACTTCGTTCCATCGCACGCCTGAAGTAAATGTCGTCGCAATCAAGGTGCCCGCCGGCGCGCCACTGACGTTGACGCCCCAGGTGATGGTGTAGGAATTGATCGGTGCCGCCTGGGTACCTAAATTGTGATAGGCCGTCTGAAAAACGGCGCGATCGTTTAAGGAATCCAAATTTTGGTTGGCCACCGCCGGGGCTGGTTGTTCGATGTCTGCACGGTTTGCGGGTTGGCGCGCATCAAAAGCGGCGACGGGAATCGGCGCTAGAACATTCAGCACCGAAGCACCGGGCGTGGTGAAGTTCGGGATGTACTCATACGGCAAAATGGCGTCAGTAAACGCACCGCCAAATTCGTCTGCGGTGTAGCGAAATAGTAGCTGTGAGGCGCCAACTGGCGGCGGGCTAATGCCGCTAATATCGCTTGGAAGAATGCCACCTTCGCCCGGCGTCGGGCGATTGATGTAGATAAATGTCGCAGTTGGATCACCCACCAACATCTTTGCGCGATCAAACGCAAAAAAACCGGTGCCACCGCCAGCCGCACCGGGCGGCGCCAAAAAGCCGTTTTGGTGATCGGTCATGTAGTACGCATCTGACCAAACGCCTAATTTTGGAAAGTCTGGAAAGGTGCCGACGTCAGGCGTCCTAAATGCATAGCTGTAATACTGCCCGGTTGGGTCTGAAGTCTTGGACACCGCAATACATTCAAACCAAGGTGCGGCAGTCTGACTTACAAATGCGAATTGCGACAAAATCCAACGATCCGCCAGCGCGTCATAAATCACCACCGGATCGCCGTTATCGTTCGTTCTACAGACGTTATCGGCAGGAAAATTCGCGAACAGGCTGCTCATTTTAAACAACGGAACCGCCAGTACGCCCGTGGCTTTTGTGTAGATTCCGACTGGACCGTTCACTGTACTCACAAAATGAATTGGACCAACATCGCCATTGGTATCCGGCGGCATGGTGCGATTGCCAAACACGGCTTGCCGATCTGCCGAGGTCACGCCATCAAAAGTTAGCGAAGGCGATGGCATCGCAAGCGGTGCAAAATGCACGCTAAAAGCTAACAGCGGGTCCACAAACGGCACGCCACCCCGCCCGGCACCCGCACCCGGAACGATCTCGTTGAGCTCTGCGTCGTTTTCGCGCTCCCAAAGTTCAACATAATTTTTAAACCGATTGTGCCGCCCGCCTGTCGTTAGCGATGGCTTTAAATCACGCACCGCCGGACTGATTGAAAACGCTTCAGACTGGCCTTGGTACGGTAACGGGGACGTTCTTAACACCGACTGCGGCGTTGCCACAGAGTTGTAAGGCGGCGGCGTTTCAGCAAACACCTGGGCGGATGCGCTTGACAGCGTGATCAGCGCTGTAAGCGGTAATTTTCGGAAAAGGTACATAGGGTTGAACTCCAAAGTGTCGGGTTTTTACGTTCGGCCAAGGCATCAGGAATGAGACTTAAGTCGCATTGCCAAAATACCTTAATTTCACGTTCTACACACGTGACTTTGCACCGGATAAATATTCTTCCAACGGCAGCACCCGTAATCCCAGCGCTTTGAAGTACCTATGTTTACCAATTTTGCGCAGCTTCTTATCGCGCGTCAGCAGCCACTTTGCGCCACCGGCTAGGCCGAGCTCGAGAAACTTCTGATCATCTGGGTCGCGGCACTGGGGTAGTTTGGTGCGTTCTACATCAGGCATTAAATCGCAGCAAACGTTTAGCTGCGCAAACTCCGAACACAGCGCGTCAATTTGCTCTGCGTCCTGCGCGAACTGCGGATAGCCCAGCACGCGCCGCCACTCATCTGCGGTTTCGCTGCTAGCGATGAGTTGCAAAAGTCCCGCTGCGTGTTGAACGCGCAGCGGTTCTAATTTTGGGCTACGCCAAAGCAACCATTCCAGCCAAATATGGGTGTCGAGCACCGCAATATCGGGCTGGTTTTGCGCAAGCGACATCGTTGGCCTTTGCCGCCTGCAATCAATGAATCGGGAAGTTGATCGGGTTTTCTTCCGTGCCCGATGCAGCTGGTGCGCCTTCCACTTTCAACATATCTGCCATGGTTTTTTTGATGCCCGCAAACTTGTATTGCACCAACACATAGCTCCAACCTTTGGTGCGCTGATTGATCTCGTCCACTTGCTTGGTTAACTCGGCCAATTTTTCCGTGCGAAACTTTGCCGCGTCAAACGCTGCGGCAGGTGGCGGCGTCAGCACTGCAGGCACGCCTGACGCCGGTGGTGGTGCCGCGGCTGCGGCTTGCGCTTTTGCCTCGGACTCGGCTTTACTTTGCTCGGTCATTAGATAGGTTTCGGATAAGCCCGCGTCTAGGCTTGCGTTAAAACGCGCGTAGCCTTTGCCGTCTTTTTCCCAGGCCGTGACATTGACAACCAAACCTTCAAACGTCAGAAACCGCGCCAGATAAGTCTGCGCCAAATCCGGCTCAGCCTGCGCCGCAGGCAGCACGCTTTCTAGGCGCAACGCGTCCAAGGTGCCAGCGATTTGATTGCCAATCGAAGGCGACGATACTTCCTTGCCTTTCGGCACATTCTGCACCGCCCAATCGGCATCTTCAGTTTTGGTTTTACGCACTACCAGCTTATCGCCTGTGGGTGGCGTGACCGTAACTTCCTGCACCCGATTCACCGCAATATTGGTGATTTCCGCCTGAATCCATGAGTTGACGCTGGCTTCCGGGCGAATTTGCCCCGACGCCAGATAACTTTGTTTCTCGCCGGGTTTGCGCACATAAACGCCCTGGCCGCCGCTGCCTGCGATAGAACCCATAATCAGCTTGACCGGCGCCTTGGTGCCCTCAAGCTCCAACATAATGCCTTTGGCGTCGACGGCGGTTAAATCCTCGACGCCAAGCTTGCTGTAGCTGGCCGGGTTCGCGGTTTTCGCCTCACGGATTTTCGCTTCCGACAGCTTGATCAAATAGTCGCGAATCTTACTGACGTCGGCGCCGTAGCCATCAATGCTGGACGCAACCCAGCCTTTATCGGTGCGCTTTAAGCTAATGATCGGCGTGTTGCTCGCACCGGTTAACTTAATGCCGGTAACTTGGTTGAGTTCAGCGCTCAAGCCCGGAACCACCGGCGCGTCGCCGCTCAGCGCCACTTCCGCCGAGCTGCCTTTGTTTTTCATCCACACCACCGCTAGCAGCAAGCCGCCGGCGATCAGTGCCATTTTAGTCAAGGTAGAATTTTTCATAATGACTCCTTAAGCCGCATTTGCGACCGAACGGCGCAGGGCCGAACGGCGGCGGTAAAAACCGATGGCAAACAGCACGACAAATATCGGCGCCAAGAACGTGCCGTAGAATTTCACCCAACGCCCCAAACCTTCAATTTTGGTATCCAAACTGCGGCGCACTTCGCGCAATCGTCGGCTGACATCGACACGCTTTTGCTGAAAACTCGCCAGCTCTTTTTGCTGCTCGGGGCTGATGATCATTTGTGCATCAGCGCCCTTGGCCTGCTGCAGCTCAGAAAGCTTGGTGTTGGTTTGCGCCAACTCGTCTTGCAGTTTTTGTTCAGTGTCGCGCAGCGCCGCATCGGCGTCCAAGCGCATCTGGTCGACGGTGGTGAAGCTGGTTTTCAATTTGCCGCGCGACCGAATCGAAATCAGATCGTTATCACCGGTCAATTTGTCGACCGTATTGACAATAAAATCGCCATTGTTGGCGAAGGCATTGGCAACTTGCTGATTCATAAACGCCTGCACGGTTACCCAAACGCGATTGCTGAGCATGTCGGTGTCGGCGGCTAAAAATACCGTGTTCGGCGCTTTCGATTCAGCGACAAAACCCACTTCAGCGCTTTTTTCTGGGAACGCGGATTTGAACTTGCCGGTCAAGTTGCCGGCCAGAACGTAGCGCACCTTGGTCGGCGCGAACCCCTTTAACAGCTCATTTGGGTCGCGCATGAACTTAATCTTTTCAGCCGCAATCAGCATCGCGTCCTCGCTTGATTGCAGCAGTGCTTCAAGCTTTAGCGGCGCCTTTAAATCCACCGAAAAACTGCCTGCGCCGTCCAGATTGATTGATTCCAGATCCGCACTCGCAATATCTTTCTGATTCATATTGCTCGCCTCTAGACCAATAATTGCTGGGTTTTTGATCGGCTCACCGGCTGGGTCAATTTGAACGGGAACGCCTAGGCTGCGATCAGCAACAATTTGCTTAGGGTCATAACTAACACCCCAGGCCGCAAAAAGTTTTGGCAAATCCGAGCTTTTGTCGGCAAACATCGCCGAATCTGGGTTGTTAGGATCCGTACCAGAACTATCAAGAGTTGCATTCGGGTCAACAAACACCATCAAATGCCCGCCTTTGACAACGAATTGATCCAGAGCAAATTGGGTTTCATCCGACAGCGCTTTCGGTTGCACCAGCATCAGCACTTTGATTTCCGCATCGACTGACTTGATGTCCATCCCCAGTTGGCGCATATCGAAACGCTCGCCCAGTTGGCCATAAATCGCCCACGGTTGGCTGGTTTGACGGCTCGCCGGATCAAAGCCACCCGCCATCGGCAAGTTCGACATCACACCGACCACTTGTTTGGTATCCACAATCAGGCCCTGAATCATTTTGGCGATGTCGTATTCCATGAAGCCTTCTTTTTCAACCTGAAAAAACGGCACCACCGTCTGTTGGCCGGTGGCGCTAGTGCCGACTAATCCAAAGGTAATTTGCTTACCGCCGCCAAATGGCACCTGCTGCAAACCATAGCCCACGGCGCGCTCTTCTTCTTCGCTAAATGGCTGGGGATCAATCACGGTCAGCTTAATATTGCCTTTGGAGCGCTCCGCCATTTCTTCTAACAACTCACGCACGCGCGTCGCGTAGGCTTGGTATTGTGGTAATTCGGCGGTGCTTTTTTGCGTGTAGAAAAAATACAAATTGATCGGCTCTGGAATTTTCTTCAGGATCGACTTGGTGCCTTCATTGAGCGTGTATTGCTTGTTATTGGTCAAATCCAAACGCGCGCCGCGAAACAGCATTTGACTTAAGCCAATCACGCCTAAAAAGATCGCCGCCAGAACCACAAGTCCGAAAGCGCCGGCTGACTTTTTGTTTACTGTACTCATAAGTTTAGTCTGCCTTTTTCAGTTCAATGACGACCATGGTTGCGGCTAAAAACCCGGCAATCACGGCTAAGAAAAATACGATGTCGCGCAAATCCAATACGCCTTTGGATATTGAGTTGAAATGCGTGATGAAGCCTAAACCCGCCGCAGTTTCGACCAACCAACCTTCGCCGCCAAACACCTGAATGAGGCCGAAAAACAGGAAGAACAAACCAACGACCACGGTCAAAACAAACGCGATCACTTGGGAACGCGTCGCCGCACTCATGCACGCACCGATCGATAAAAATGCGCCCGCCATTAGCCAGGAACCGATGTAGCTGGCAAAGATCACGCCGTTATCTGGCTCGCCCAAATAGTTCACCAAAAACCACATTGGAAAGGTCAGCACCAGCGCCACGCCGGCAAAAATCCAGGCGGCTAGAAACTTGGCTATCACCGCATCGCGCAGGGTCACAGGCAAGGTCAACAACAATTCAATCGAACCGGTATTGCGTTCTTCTGCCCACATGCGCATCGCAATCGCTGGCATCAGCACCAAATACAGCCATGGGTGAAAGCTGAAAAAGCCCATAAGGCTTGCTTGACCGGACTCGAACCAGCGGCCAATCCAAAACGTTAGCAATCCAGATAATAGTAGGAAAATAACTAAAAATACGTACGCAACTGGGGTGGCAAAATAGCTCGACAGCTCGCGTTTGAAAATGGTTTTAATCGCGCTCATACGTTTGCTCCTGGCTGGGCAGCACTGGACGCAGTCACGCCAGTAAAATTAGTAATGGTGCGGAAAACTTCGTCCATACGCCCGCGCTCCAGCGCCAAATCATGTACGACAAATTTTTCGGTTTGGATCAATGCGTTAATCGGCGCAAAGATCGCAGCACCGCTTTTTGCAATCGCAGTCAAACTGCCGTCGCGCCGCATCTCCACCGCTTGCACGCCCGGAACTTTCTCAAGTGCAGCCTTGACAGCCTCGGTGTTGTCTGCGCGTAGGCTGACCGCACCGTGATAGCGCGAGCGCGCTTCGAGTTTTTCCGGCGTCTCATCTGCCAGCAACTTGCCGCCCGCAATAATAATCGCGCGCGTGCACACTGCATGCACTTCTTCCAAGATGTGGGTGGACACAATAATCAGCTTGTCTTTTGCCATGCCGCTAATCAAGTTACGTACCTCATCTTTTTGATTTGGATCTAAGCCATCGGTAGGCTCGTCCAAAATCAACACTTTCGGGTCATGTAAAATTGCCTGTGCAATGCCGACGCGGCGTTTGAAGCCTTTGGACAGCGTTTCAATCGGCTGTTCCAGCACTTTTTGCAGGCCCAACTGTTCTATCACCGTGCCGATGCGCGATTTCTTTTTCGCGGCATCCATTTGACGCAAATCGCCAATGAAATTGAGAAAACGGTTTGGCGTCATTTCGCCGTAAGCCGGTGCGCCCTCAGGCAAATAGCCGAGTGCTTGCTTCGCCTGCATGGGTGATTGTTCGATATCGAATCCAGCCACGGTCACATGTCCGCTGGTGGGTGACAAAAACCCAGCAATCATTTTCATCGTTGTAGACTTGCCTGCACCGTTTGGGCCCAAAAAGCCCAGCACTTCACCAGCGGCGACGCTAAAACTTAAATTGTCGACCGCTAAAAAGCCGCCGTAGCGTTTGGTTAGATTTTGAATCTCGATCATGGATTTATCTCAGACATAGGAAAATCGGCTCCGTTTCGCGGGGTTAAAGGTAAAAATTTGAGCGCGCAGCTTATGCAGCCACGATTTTTTTGCAAGTTAAACCGGCGTAATGACAATCGCCATTTAGAAAAGTTCTGGCTTTTTAACCGCGGCTCGCAACGAAGTCTCGCCGAACAGGCGGCACGGCAAATAAGTTTTGATCAAACGGCACCGTTCACATCAACCAAAGATGTAGCACCGGCAGCCAAAAAATTGCGATCAAAATGCCAAAGCCAGCCATTGCAGCGGCAAGTGGCGGCGCTAATTTTGCATTTGCCGCCAGCGCAGCGGCGGTCACCATCGGTGGCATTGCGGCTTCTAGACCCACGACCTGCAGCGCTTCACGGTCCAGCAAAACCTGCGCTAAACCCAGCGCCAACA
Organism: Rhodanobacteraceae bacterium; assembly: GCA_031410115.1. Taxonomy (GTDB): domain Bacteria; phylum Pseudomonadota; class Gammaproteobacteria; order Xanthomonadales; family SZUA-5; genus JANNYA01. The sequence goes on from JANNYO010000004.1 coordinate 13,168, forward strand.
GCGGTGCCAACAGCATTTTGACGCTCAGGCCAAACACCAGCGGCAGGCTTTGTTTGCTCGGTGGCACCAGTGAAAAATTAAGCCCAACCGCCAGCATTGCAAGTGGCACCAGCAGCACTTTGACATCATCAGCCAAGTGCAGAATTTGCCCCGGCAGCGGGATATCAAGCCAATTAAGCCCAAGCGCGCCGCACAGCGCTAAAAATGCTGGAAAGGTGATGATGCGTTTAACGGTTTCACCAACGCCGGGCGCTTTGCCACCGCCGTAACTGGCAGCAACCCATAAACCAAAGCTTGAAAACACGAGAAAGCTGCCAAGTTGGTCGTACAGTACGGCAGTGCCCAGGCTTGCGTCGCCGAAATAGGCGCGTGTCAACGGATAGCCCAAAAACGCGGTGTTACCCAGCACGCCGGTCAGCAGCAGCGCGCCTTCCACATCGCGTGGCCATTTGCGTGCGCGTGCGATCAGTTTTATCACCAGCGCACTTAAGCCCATAACCAACCATGCAATCAGTGGCACCCAAAGTAAGGCACGGCTAAACGTTAATTTACTCACAACTGAAAGAATCAGCGCGGGCAGACACAGATTTAACACCAGCTTGTTGATCACCTCGCTGGCATTATCTGGCAATACCCGCAGCGTGCGAAAGCCAAAACCAAGCACCAGCATCACTAGCGTCAGCAGCAGCTCGTGCGGCAAGGTAAACACTAGGCAGAAATCTCGGGTGCGCCGTTTTCTGCGGCTTGGCCTATGTCCAACAACGGTGGCAGTGGGCAATGCAGGCTCAGGCAAATCACGCGCAATAGTTCGGCTTCGGCAACTGCAATTTTCCCGTCATAGTTCAGCGTGGTAACCAAACCCGTCAACAGCTGGCGTTTGGCGAATGGTGCCAGCGCGTCAAGCGCAGTCAACGCTGCATCAAAGGTGCCGGTGAAATCCTGCGGCATGTAATTTTGCGCGGTGTAATCCTGCGTCGGGGCAAATTCTAGCGCCACCGCCGCGTTCAAGTTAGCTGTTCCCGCCGCAAATGCGGCCCGCGCGTCGGCACTGTTGGCTTGGCCCTGCTGGGCTAAGGTGGAAAAAACACAGCTCAGCTGCTGCGGGAAATTCTGTAGTTTTGCCCGTCCAACTGTTGCGGCACGCGCCGGTGTATTGGCATCGTCTAAATAGTGCTGGACTAATTTGACCAGGCAATATTCAAAAAAATCAACCACGCCATCCAAATTGACGATCGCGTTGAGGCCGGCGCGCAGTGGTGCTAGCTCAGCTTGGGTGCTCAGCTTTAGCGTCGGAAATGCGATGCAGGCGAGCGGCAGTTTATGTTCGCGCTTGAGTTCGATTAAGGCCGGCAACAGCGCGCTGACGCTGGCTAGTCGTGCGCTTCCTAACAGCTTTCCGATCAGCACCAGCTGCATACTTCGCGCATTTTCTTGAGCGGACAGCGCTAAGCCTAGGATCAACGACGCTGCCGCACTGCGCGAATGCGCCGCCTGGGTCAAAAGCGGCGCGACACCCCGGCGCAGTGCGCGCGCATAGTCAACGTGGATAACTTCAGGGCTTGCCACATGCGCAACGACCTGTTTTGCCGCGACCCCGAACGCCTGCGGTGTTGGCGAAGCGCTTGTTTTTTCCCGCGACGCCAATGTGGCAAAGCCCAGCAGTTGCGCGGCACTGATCGGTTCGTCGGTGAAATTTTGCGCACCCGCCTGATCACCTTCAAGCTGGTTGAGCTTTTGCAGCTGATCAGCTCGAAAACTAGGGTCAAGCCGCGTAATGCGTTGCGCTAAATCTGGGTGCGTGGCGAACAAACGGCCAAATCCTGCACCATCGGCGAACAGCATATGTTCGACGTTTTCAGTTTTTTTGTGCACCAGCTTGCTACCGTTGTGAAAGCCACCGACTTTTTTTAACGCGCCGCTGATGCCGCTGGACATACGTGTGAACTGCACGGCGGTGGCATCTGCGTTGTATTCGCGGCTGCGGCTGATCGCAGCTTTGATCAGGCGCCCCAAAAATAAGCCGAAAAATCCCAGCGCCATCGTCGCCAGACCCATCAGCAATACCGGTGTTTCATCTTTGCCGCCGCGCGAATTCAACAGCACTTCGCGCCCAATAATGCCAATCACCATTAACCCGAACAGCACGCCCAGCAGCCGGACGTTTAAGCGCATATCGCCATTTAAGATATGGCTGAATTCGTGCGCGATCACGCCCTGCAATTCGTCGCGCGACAGTTTTTCCAGCGCCCCGCGCGTGACCGCAACGGCGGCATCAGCGGTGCTGAAGCCTGCGGCAAAAGCGTTGATCGCAGCTTCTTTCTCTAGCACATAAATTTCCGGACACATCACGCCAGCAGCGATTGCCATTTCTTCAACAACATTATTTAAGCGGCGATATCCTGCATCCGTCGTGTCGTGATTGACCCGCACACCGCCCAACGCGCGCGCAATCGCACCGCCGCCTTCGCGCAAAGTAAGTGTTTTATAAAGGCTAGCAATGCCAATCACGGCCAACGTTACACAACTGGAAAACACCAGCAGCGAATGCATTTGCCCAGGCTCAACACTGCGCACTAGTGCCAACCAAATCACGCAATCAATGCTAACCACGACAGCAAGTACGGCGGCGGCAAACAGCGCAAGCATCAAACGTGTTTGCCTGCGTGCGTGTTCTTGCTGGGCAAAAAAGTTCATTGCGCGCAGCGAATGAAACTAAAGACCTGAGCCACCCGGTATGCGTTCAATCGCCGCCATTGCTTCGCGGAAGGCGGATGCCTCATCACTGTTCCAAGTGCCACCCAAAATACGCGTTTCGCGCATCACTTCAGCGCCGTAATTCGGCATGGTTCCCGCCGCCGGTGACGTTGCACCCGGCACTGCTTCGCCCGCCGCCTTCGCCGCCGAACGTGCTTCAAATTGCTCAAGCCCGGCGCGCAGTAATTCCAGCATGCACGCATTCAAAGGCTCCACACGTTCGCGCGTGTAGCGTTTGATCCGCTCAGCTAAGGCATCGTCGATTTCACGAACAAGTAAATCAGGCATTCGCAGATCTTAACAGAGCAAGAAAAAATTTCGAAACGGCAAAATGCATTTTTCCGATAGGGTGTTTAGCAGCGCCGCTCACTGGTTAGCTGGTGCCTGATTCTCGAGTTTTGTGTCACCAGCGGAAACGGAATGGAGCCGAGCAATCCTCGGCCAAAGCCAAATAAGGAGCAGAAGTGCTGGAATAATCGTGACCGAACTCATCATAAAAAACCCGGCATAGCCCAAATTTTCGACCAGATATCCCGATAGCGCACTGACAAATTTACCCGGCAAGAACGCCAGCGATACCAGTAGCGCAAACTGCGTTGCAGTGTGCGCGGGGTGCGTCAAAGTCGCCATAAAGGCCACCAACACCACACCGCCAAGACCTTGCGACACGTTATCTGCGGTAATTGCGGCATAAAACGCCCACAGTTGACCCGGGTTTTGCGCCATCAATAAAAATGCGATATTCGAGCTGGCAACCGCCAACGCTCCGATCAGCAGCATCGGGCGTACGCCGATCACAGCGGTGCCAACGCCGCCTAAAAACGCACCAAAAATACCGATCCAAACGCCGTAAAGCTTAGAAACATTGGCAATATCGACTTTGGTAAAGCCCGAATCCAAATAGAATGGCCCTGCCAACACACCAATCACTTGATCGGGAAACTTAAACAACCCAACGAATAGCAGCAGTGCGACCGCGAACACTATGCCGTGCCGAGCAAAAAATTCGGCGAATGGGGCAGCAAAAGCTTCAGCAAAATTTAGCCGGCGTGTCTCAACAAATGCTTGCGGCTCCGCGCAAAAAAAAGTCGCCAGAATCGGCAGCAGCATTAACAGCGCCATCACCAGATAGGCCACGCGCCAGCCAAAGAAATTCGCCAAATAAAGCGCACCTGCGCCCGCCGTGATAAACGCGATGCGATAGCCCAGCGTTGACATCGCCGCCAACGCCGCTTGCGCCTGCGGCGGTGCAATTTCTATGCGGTAAGCGTCCACGACAATATCTTGTGTTGCACCGAAAAAAGACGCGGCAACCATCAGCAATACGAATAGAAATTCGGCATTTTTTGGCCCCAACAGCGCCATCGCCGCCAAAAATAATGTAACGCCGACCTGCGCCACCAAAAGCCAGCCACGCCTGCGCCCTAAAAACGGCAGCGGGTAGCGATCCAATAGCGGCGCCCACAAAAACTTGAACAAATACAGCCAACTAGCCGCACTCATCAAGCCAATTTCTGTGAGTGAAAAACCGACTTCGCGCTGCCAAATCGCCAGCGTGACGCCGACCAGCAGAAACGGCAGCCCACTGCCGAAGCCCAAGAACAGCATCGTTAATGCCGCAGGCGTGCCAAAAGCACGCCAAATGCCGCGTGCGCCAAAATAATCTTGTTGATCAGCCACTACAGCGCGTACTCAACAACCAGCGGTGCATGATCAGAAAAACGCGGCTCGCGGTGTACTTCGGCGATTTGTGCGCTGCCCGCTAAATTCGGGCTGGCAATTTGATAGTCAATACGCCAGCCGACATTGTTTGCGTAGGCCTGCCCACGATTGCTCCACCAGGTGTATTCCACCGCGTCGGGCTTTAGCGCGCGATGCGTGTCTATCCAGCCTTCGACGCGCAATAACTCGGTTAGCCACGCGCGTTCTTCAGGTAGAAAACCTGAATTTTTTTGATTGCCGCGCCAGTTTTTTATATCGATATTTTGATGCGCGATATTCCAGTCGCCACAAATTATGTACTTGCGTCCAGATGCTTTTAGCTGAGTCAAATGCGCTTTCAACCAGGTCAAGCTTTGAAATTTAAAGGCTTGGCGCAAATCGCCCGACGAACCGCTCGGCAAGTACAGCGAAATCACGCTCAGATCGCCGAATTGCGCCTCCAACCAGCGGCCCTCGGCGTCAAACTCGGCAACACCAATGCCGGCTCGATAGCAATCTGGCTTGTGCTTACTCCAAATTGCCACGCCGGAATAACCTTTGGCTTGGGCATCGAGAAACTCATGGTGATAGTTTGCTAGCGCAAATACCGCACCTTTTTTCGCTTCTTTCTCGCGCTGATCGTGCTGAATACGGGTTTCCTGGACGCAGATCACGTCCGCATTTTGCCCACTCAGCCAATCAAATAGTCCTTTGCTAGACGCCGAGCGCAAACCGTTTAGATTAAGGGAAATGATTTTCATCGCGGCGTATCAAACAGATCAAACGTCATTCAAAGCCATTCCTAAAAATTGCGCCACCGGGGCTTAAAAACACCGCGCTAACTGGGCCTTTATTGCCAGCGGCATCGGTTGCTTGGGCATAGAACAGCGTGTTGGCTAGCACCGGTAATTGTGCATCGGCTAAGTTCAACGTGATCGCTTCGATGTTGCTATTAAAGCTACCGTCGGTGGCGGCAAAATTAGCAATCGGTGTGGCACCAACCGCCCAGGGCACGCTGTTGTAAAGCGCGACGCTGGCGATGGCTTGGGTGGGTTCTGTAGCAGGTAAGTAGCGCGCGTCATTCGCGCTGGCAGTTATGGTCACGCCCCCAGCGCTTGCACTTGCGGTCAAGCCCAGCACGTCAGGTCCTGCAGGCAGCCGATACGGTGCGCGTACCGTGCGCGCCGCCATGAAAAACGAGGCGACCGCTGGCGGGCCAATGGTGGATTCAAACGTTGTGCAGGGCGGGAAAAAGTCATTGCCGCCCAATTCAATGGTAAAGGCAACCACGCCCAGCGTGCCGAAGGTCCAATCGTCGGTTGCGCCACCAATGGCACCGAAATCACTGCTTCTGGCTGCCG
>JANNYO010000005.1:0-2422 GCA_031410115.1 Rhodanobacteraceae bacterium
CGTCGAAGAAAGCTCGAGTCGTCCTAATGGCGCTTTTGCGGCTCGGATGGGTAGTTAAGCGTCAGAGCGGGTCGCATAAAACGCTCATCCGCGAGGGATGGAATGACTACAGCTTTGCGTTTCATGACACGGAAGAAATCGGCCCTCGCATGCTCGCAAGGATTGCCAAACATACAGGGCTGAGCCCAGAAAGCCTTTGAATTCCGCCCTGGCGTAATGAATTAAACCGTCTCCCCCGCCCGCTCATAGTGCTTGGCAATCACATCCGCCACTGCGGCGGTGAGTTTTTTCCCAGTCGGCACGTGCAAAAATTCATTCGGGCCGTGTGCGTTTGATTTGGGACCTAACAAGCCGGAAATCATAAACTGCGCATCGGGAAAGCGTTCGCTGAGCATGCCCATAAAGGGAATCGTGCCACCCTCGCCCATCGCGGCGGCCTGCGGGCCAAAATAGGTTTTTGAGGCTTCATCCAGCGTCGCTTGCAGCCAGGGCTTGGTCGCCGGTGCGGCCCAGCCGGTGGCGGCGGACTCACTTTCAAACTCAACTTTGGCACCATACGGCGGGTCGCGCTCGAGAATTTCTTTCAGCGCGCGGCTGGCGACATCCGGGTTGAGCATCGGTGGAATGCGGATCGACAGCTTCACCGCAGATTGCGGGCGCAGCACATTGCCAGCGTCTTGTAAGCTTGGAAAACCTTCGGCGCCGGTGACGCTCAAAGTTGGGCGCCAGGTGCGATTCAGCAGCATTTCCTGGATGTCGTGCGTCATCGGCTGCGTGCCGCCGGCCCAAGGGTATTTTGCATACGCTTCTTTGCCCAAAAGCTGCGCGGTTTGCTTAGCTTGATTGATCCGCTCGGCGGGAATATCGACGTAAAACGCCTCCGGAATCATTTTTCCGGTGCGCTCATCTTCGATGCGGCTGAGCAATTGGCGCAGGATGCGAAAGCTTGAGGGCACAATGCCGCTGGCATCCCCCGAATGCACGCCTTCTTCCAAAACTTTAACCCGCAAGGTGCCACCCGCCAAGCCGCGCAAACTCGTGGTTACCCACAGCTGATCGTAATTGCCGCAGCCGGAATCTAGGCAAATCACTAGGCTTGGATTGCCAATTTTGTCGGCTAAGTGGCTGATGTAAAAAGGTAAATCATAGCTGCCCGATTCTTCGCAGCCTTCAATCAAAACCACACAGCGCGCATGCGGAATGCCGCGTTCGTGCAGGGCCATGATCGCGGTGAGTGAGGCAAACACCGCGTAGCCATCGTCAGCGCCACCGCGCCCATACAGTTTATCGCCGCTCAGAAGCGGCACCCACGGGCCTAAATCGGTATTCCAGCCCAGCATTTCCGGCTGCTTGTCCATGTGCCCGTAAAGCAAAATGGTGTCATCGCCTTTGCCGGGAATTTCCATGTACAACAATGGCGTACGTCCGGGCAACTCCAAACGCTGCACGATCATGCCGGGGATCGGCTGATCGCGCACCCAGCTTTCCAGCAGCGCCATCGCTTCATCCATGTAGCCGCGATGCTTCCATTCGCTGTCAAACGCCGGGGACTTCGCCGGGATCTGGATGTAGGTTTTGAGCTTCGGAACAATCTCATCGTCCCATTTTTCCGAAACGAAATTCATCACTTTGTCGGCGTGCATACTAAGGCTCCTAATTGAACTGTTTACGGAATCTGCCATCAGATTCCGCAAGCTTACACTGGGCTTAGCGCTTCGACAGCAGCGCCGATTACTCTAGCGCTGATAGCCCCGATACGGCGCTGATAAGCTGTAGTCTGGATCAGGGACAAAGCCGCCGTTTGGAAAGGCCTGTGGCACGCTCGGGCGATAGTATCCGCGCGAAGGAATCACGCCTTGCGCGATTAAGTTTGCCCGGCTGTCGTAGCGCACGTTGAGCACCTCAAAAACACTGGCTTCGCGCTCAAATTGAACGTTGACGCTCGGGCGATATTCCTGCCGACCGTGCCCTGTGCCCAACGGCGCACCGGCGGCCTCGGGCTGCCCGTAGGATTTACTTTCCGAACGCGCTAACTCACCCTGATTCCGCCCGCCCTGATCTGCCGATGGCGCCGCACGCGTTGAAGGCGCTGCGGCTGATTTATCACGCGCGTAGCCGTCATTCGGGGAATAGCCATCATTTTGCGAATACTCATCATATTGCGGTGCCTCGTACTCGTAGCGTATTTCACGAAACACTGCGGCACCAATCACACCAACATTGTCCGGCCGACCGGTGCGCGCGGCATACGAGTCATTGATATGGGTGAAGTAAAACGCCGCAGTTTGCGCGTTCGACTTGCGCCAGCCATCGACGTCCAGCGTTTGGTACGGTGCCAGCACGTAGCCGGCTTGATTCAACCCTGCGGTTTCACCGGAAATCGCATTGACACCGTCGACGCTCAATACCGCCAGTACGCGCT
>JANNYO010000006.1:0-3258 GCA_031410115.1 Rhodanobacteraceae bacterium
CTTTCGTTGGCAACTTCAAGTTTGGTGTATACCTGGGCGTGCTCGGTAAAATGCCCGCAAAAAATAATCACGTTGGTCCAAATATTGCGAATGATATTGGCGGCAAAATTGCCCAGCAGTACGCGTGGCCAGTTAAAAAAGCCAATGACCGGAAACAGCAGATAGTCTTTGAACAGCTGGCGCGACGATTTTTGTAGGAATGGCTGGGCGCGCTCGCGTAGTTCAGCCCGGCTCATGCGGCCTTTAAAAAAACGCCCAAGTTTCAAATCTTGAATCGCCACGCCCCACTGGAAATACACCATCAGTAAAAAGCACGACAGCGGTTGGATCAAATGGATTTTGCTCCAGCGCTGTTCGGGTGCAAGGCGCAGTAGGCCGTAGCCGTAGTCGTCATCCAAGCCCAACACATTGGTGTGGCTGTGGTGTTCAACGTTGTGCGTTTGCTTCCAATTTTTTGAGTGGCAGGCGATGTCCCATTCGTAGGTTTTAGAGTTCAGCTCGGCATCGTTCATCCAGTCGTACTGCCCGTGCAGCACGTTATGACCCACTTCCATATTTTCCAAAATTTTCGCTTTCGCCAGCGCAATCACGCCCAGCACCCAGGTGATTGGATCAAAGCCAAACATCAAAAGCGCGCGGCCGGCCGCCGCACTTTGGCGGGAACGCCGCAGCATTTTGCGCACATGTGTCGCGTCACGTTCGCCGAGACTAGCGGTAACTTCGCTGCGCAGCGCATCAAGTTCTGCGCCAAAGGCGTCAAGTTGTTCGGTGCTTAGGTGGGTTTTAGCCATGGTTTAATATCCTGGTAATGCGAAGTTGGGGCGATTAAATCGTCAATTCGAGTGGCGAACGCGCGGCCGACATGCAAAGCGCAATCAGCTCATTTGGTGCGTCGCTAATTTCGCCGGTGGTTAAATTTTTCACGACACCACTGCGTTTGACGCACTGGCAGGTTTTGCAGATACCGATGCGACAGCCGAACGCTGGGTTTAATCCAGCGTTTTCCAGTGCTGTCAAAAGGCTGCTTTGCGACGATACAGTGAACGACTGTTTTGCATTATTCAGGCTAAGCGCGTGATTTTCCAAAGCGCTGCTATCCGTGATTGCATAACCACCGAAGCTTTCCCGATGCATAGTCTGCTGTATTCCGGCCGCGCGCAGCGCCGCATCCACGGCATTAGCAAAGGCATTGGGGCCGCAGGTGTAGACTTCACATTCGGCTAAATCCGGCACCCACATCAACAGTTGCGCCGCGTCAAAACGCCCCGAAACATTGGAAAAATGCAATCTCAAACGCAGGGCAGGGTAGCGTTCGGCAAGCGCACGCAGCTCAGCGGCGAAAATAAAATCCGACTCATTCCGACAAATATGGATGCATTCAACCGGCGTAGAAGACGCTAAATTTAAGCTGCGCAACATCGCCATCACCGGGGTAATGCCGCTGCCGGCGCTGAGCATCAGGTGCTTTTTCGGCGCAGAAGGTTGCAGCACGAAAGTACCGCTAGGCGGACTTAAACTCAATATTTCGCCGGTTTTTAGGAGCTCAAACATCCAGTTGCTGACGCTGATGCGGCGCGTATTTTCCACCGTGCGTTTGACCGTGATGGAGAGCAAGCCGTCGGCGCTGGGCGCGGATGCAATGCTAAAGGTGCGCGAAAGTTTGCGCCCATTCACTATCAACGTCAGCGTCGTGTGTTGCCCGGCTGTGTGCCCAGGCCAACGTTTGCCGGGCCAGCGCCGATTGGTTTGCAGCACGAAGGTTTTGCAGTTTGCGGTTTCCGCGATCACCTGCACCACGCGTGCGCCGATGTCGGTCGGCTGGTGCAGGGGATTGATGCGCCGCGCCGCCGAGCTGATCAACGCTGGATTATTAAAAGGCCGTAGCCAGGTTGAGCGAAAAATATTGCTAATCGTTGCAGCAGACATCGGCACCACCCGTTCTTTGAGTGAACATATGTTTACTTGCGCTTTGAAGGTGTGTCAACCCAACTGCGCGGTATTGGCGTCGAATTCCGGCGACTTCAGTTAACTGCCGGCAGGTTAGTGCGAAACCGCTGCTAATTGGCGCGTCTATACTTCGCGCCCGCTACTGCTACGCGAGTTTTCTTTTGCCCAACCCCGTCGCCCATCCTGAAGTCACGCCACTGTTGAACCGTGGTGAGCGCAAACAGCGCACGCGTGCGGCATTGTTGAGTGCGGCGTTGGCGCTCATGAGTGAAGGCCGCGGCTTTGGCGCACTAAGTCTGCGTGAAATCACCGCGCGCGCCGGTGTGGTGCCGGCGACGTTCTATCGCCATTTCGCCCAGCTTGACGAGCTAGGGCTTGTATTGGTTGAGGAAAGTGGACTTATGCTGCGGCGTTTGCTGCGCGATGTGCGCCGCACGGGTTTGCCACCGACCGCGATGCTGTTGACGTCAGTAAAAATTTATCGCCAATTTATTGAAGACCACCGCGCGCACTTTTTATTCGTGGTGACCGAACGCAGCGGCGGCTCGCCCGTTTTGCGTGCGGCGGTGCGGCGCGAAGAATCCCACTTTAGCCGCGAAATGGCGCTAGATTCCCGTCAAGCTGGGCTGATGCCGGGTTTGTCGAGTACGGCGCTGGAGATGACCTGCTCGCTTGTGGTCGGCACCATGATGTTTGCAGCCAGCGAACTGCTGGATTTGCCGAAAGATCAGCCGCAATTAGAAGCCGAGTGGGTGGCAAGATTTGTGCGCCAGCTGCGCCTGATATTTTTGGGCGCGCGGGCCTGGCGGGAATAGGATAGGGCAAGCAACGGCAACTCAGGTGGGAACCCAAATGGCATCAAACCCAATCACCCAACTCATGCAAGACTGGCGCGCCGGTGCCGACGGGGCCGAGTGCGAGCGCGGGACACCCGTTTTTAAAAACCAAAATGCCAGCGGCCCAAAAACCGCTGGCATTTCCATGTTTGTCGGTAAAATACGGCCAAAATCCGAGCCAAAACAAATCAAAAGTTAACGCCCCCAGCCGCATGAGCGGCATTAAAAATAACCCAATAGCGTCCTAAATCTTATTCAGAATCCGCACAAATCCAATCCCAAACAGCGTGCGCTGGCTGATTTCTTTGGCCTTGTCGATCAATTCCTCCAATTTACCCACCACGCGCCAATAGCCCGAGCCTATGCCCCTAACCCGCGTCGTCCAGTGATTTTTATCGAAGCCCAATTTCGTCAGCGCTTTTGGCTCACTTGCGTCGATCTTGCCGCGCTTGCCCGCGTGCCAATCACGCCCGGT
>JANNYO010000007.1:0-1374 GCA_031410115.1 Rhodanobacteraceae bacterium
CCGGCGCGCGCGCGGCAAATGCGGGGCGCGAAACCGGCAGGGCACGCACGCCTAAAGAGCGCACCACGCCGGGCGAAGTTGCGGTGGTGATCTGGGCGTCGAGCTGCGGCAGGCTGATTGAGACTTTAGCGTTTGCAGCGATCGTGCCGGGCGCGGTAAGGACAGATTTGGCACGCGTCAGGGCCGCTTCCAACACCACGCGGCGGCTGTGAAAGCTGGTGATGGCGGCGTTTAGGCGATTGACCGCACTGGTTCGGCCCTGGGCTAACAGCACATCACGCCGGGTTTTTAGGGCGAATTCGGCACCGACTAGCGCTTTGAGCGCGGGGGTGATCGCGCCTTCAACTTGAAGTTTTCGGGTGGTAAATTCAACCGGAGTGGCATCGCTAAGCACGGCCGATAGTTCCGTCAGGCGCGCGAATAATTTCGCCTCAGCGTCGCTGTCGGCACCGGCGCGCAGGCTGCCAGAATAGTAAGGTGGCGAAGCATTATTTTGCCGTAAGGCTCTCAGGGCGGAAGCCTGGGCTTCGATGTTTTTACCGACTAGGAGGTTGGCTAGGATTTGGCGTTCGAGGGGTTCTGGCGTGGCGGCTGGGGATTTGGATGCGCCTGCGCTGTCCACGCGCCTAGCGTCATCCCCGCGAAGGCGGGGACCCAGGAGTGAATCAGAGCTGGTTTTCAAACCCGCTAACTCAATCGAATTTGCGTTTTTAGGCACTGCCGATGCTTGGGTTCTCAGCCGCGCGGGGATGACGGGAGGTGTGTAGCTAAATGGTGCGTTGCGGCCCTGGGTCCCCGCCTGCGCGGGGATGACGGGAGGAATGGCGAGAACATTTCCACGCGCAGCCATCATTATCCCAACGGCAAATACCAACGCCACTCGCCCCGTCATCTTCATCCCCAGCAATCCTGTTCTAGTATTCATCGTGCATCCCTGCGGGTGGCGAACATTCCTAATAGCAGCATCAAGCCCAGCATCAGCCAATAGGTGATGGGTTTGATCGGCACGGGAATGGTTTGTGAGGGAACTAATAAGGTGACGCGCACAGTGCGCAATACCGGTAAGGAGCTATTGCCTTCGCTGTCACTGGCGATCGCGCGCATCGTATTGCTGCCACTGGCGAGTGCGATGCCGGTGAAGCTGTAGCGGCCGTCTTTTTCGGCGGTCGTGGTGTAGCTGGCGGATGCAATCGTCAAGCTTACCGTGGCGCGCGGTTTGGTTAGGCCGCTAACATCAGTGCGGGCGATGCTGAGCACGGCACCTTCCGAAGGTGTGTCGATGGTCAGCGCTAACACTTCGCGCACGCGGATCGGTAGCACTGGGGTGATGGCGCTATTGCCAGCGACATCGAAGGCGCGCGCGATGAGCGTGTG
>JANNYO010000008.1:0-3666 GCA_031410115.1 Rhodanobacteraceae bacterium
CGTTGGTGACCGCAACCGTAGCAGTCAACTTGACGGTAACCGCGGTCAACGATGCGCCGTTGCCATTGCCAGATTACTTCGTTGCGGATGAAAATGTGCAGCTTCGCATTGCCCTGCCGGGCGTATTGGCTAACGACCGGGATGTTGATAGCGCAACACTCACCGCAAGACTGGTAACTACCACGCAGCACGGCGTGCTGACACTTCGCGCTGATGGCTCGTTCGATTACGTGCCTGCGGTGAATTACCGCGGCACCGATCAATTTAGCTATGAAGCACGCGACAGCGAAGGCGCAGCTAGCCCCGCTAACGTAGAAATTTTGGTGTCACAACCGCCAACGGCCACCAATGACGTGTACTTGCTGGACATCAATGAGTTCCTGCAAGTGACGAATCAAAGAGACGGTATCGTCGCCAATGATTTAGACCAACCTGAGAACGATCTTCTGCGCGCCAGTGTTGTGACGCCACCCGCGAATGGCATTCTCAGCCTGCAAGAAAATGGCACGTTTAGCTATCGACCCAATCTAGGTTTTCAAGGGCTAGACCCATTTAGCTATCGCGTGACGGACGGGCTGTCCAATTCAAATATTGCAACCGTGACACTCGCCGTTGGCGTAACCGGATTGCCCCGCGCATTCGCTGATACTTACACCGGGCTGGAAGATCAAGAATTGGTTGTCGGTGCAGCACAGGGCTTGCTCAACAACGACACCGATCAAGACACGCCGCGTGCACAACTTCAGGCCTTTTTGGTGCGATTCAGTGAGGGTGAAATCGCCAGTATTTCCGTGAATTTAGACGGCAGCTTTCGCGTCCGACCCGCTAACAATTTTAATGGCGTAACTATTTTTCAATACGAAATTTATGATGGCACCAATAGCAGCAATGTCGCGAACGTGACGCTCGATTTTTCCCTGGTGAACGATGGCGTTGAAGCCAATGACGATGTTTATGGTGTGCGTCAAAATCAGGTACTTGTCGTGCCAAGTTATGTCTTTAAGAGCGTGCCATCAAACGACAAATATGATGATGATTTTCCAGTTCGCTATGAGCAAATCGGGGTGCCACCGCGGGGCAACGTGACGCTGTTAGCGAACGGTGGCTTGACCTATGTGCCGCCGCCAGGATTTTCCGGGTTTGATGAATTCAGCTATCGACTCTATCAAGTCAGCACCGGTATCCAAGACACTGCCGTGGTGCGCATTCGAACTAACGCCGCACCGGTCGCTGGGCCGGACACTTACGTTGTTGATGAAGATATGGACACGCCCGTTAGCCCTTCCTTGCTGGCCAACGATACCGACGCCGATGGCGATTCGCTGAGTTTAGTCGGCGCTGTCTACGGCTATTTCGTAAACATTTTCTGGAACGCAGCCAGCAATCCAAGCATCACTCGGATTACGTCGCTTGAACATTACTACGGCACGCGTGTCGTTTCTTATACCGTCACCGATGGCATTGACAACGTCTATGGCTTTGCCACCGTCACAGTGCGGCCAGTTCCTGAAGCGCCGATTGCTGGCAATGATTTATACCTTACGCAGCGCAACACGACCTTGCGCGTAGCGCTTGCCGATGGCGTGTTAAAAAACGACTTTGAACCGGATGCCCGCCAATACCCAGGGGCACCAACCTGGGAGGCGACCCAAGCAATTGACTTGCTGCCCTTTGAGCTCCAGCTGCTAAACCAAGCTGCAAACGGTCTAGTCACGCTTTCGGCGGATGGTTCATTTGTTTATGTGGCGAACCAAAATTATTCGGGGCTAGACGAATTTCGCTACACATTGCGCGATGCCACAGGCCGAATCAGCGCCCCGGGTATTGTGCGCATTCGCGTCAATACGCCGCCAACGCCGGTAACGGATAGCTATACCGTCAATGAAGATACCCGCCTGACCGTACCCGCCACGCAGGGTTTATTGGCGAACGACACCGACGTGGATGGCGATTTGCTGTTCGCAAGCTGTGTTGGTGGCGACTCCTGTGTTAGTCAACTTAGTATTCGCGCGGACGGCGGTTTTACCTATAGCCCGCCACCTAATTTTTACGGCACCAAGACCTACCAATACCGCAGCGAAGACCCTTACCGTGGCTTTGGCATTGGCACCTTGACGATTACGGTGCTGCCCGTCAATGACGCGCCTGTGCCCGAGCCAGACACCTATCGCGTGGACGAAGACAATCCGCTGACCGTACCGGCGAGTTTAGGGATACTGTTTAACGACGACGAAGTGGATGGCGAGCGCTTAGTCGGTGCCGTGGTGGTGCGTCAGCCACAGGCCGGCACTGTACTTTTGCAGACCGACGGGCGCTTTGCGTACACCCCAAATGCCAACAGCTTCGGGCGTGAAACACTCCGCTACCGAGTGTTCGATGAGTCAGGATTATTTGCTGAAGCCGAAGTTGAGATCCTTGTTGATGCTGTCAACGATGCGCCACGCGCCGTGGCAGACAGCTACAGCATCGATCAAGACCAGCGTTTAGAGGTCAACGCAGCCAGCGGTGTATTGCGCAACGACTCTGACGTGGATAGTCCAAATTTGAGCGCGACGCTACTAACGCCGGCTCTACACGGCGTGGTTAGCCTGCAAACTACCGGCGCATTTAGTTATCAACCGAACGGTATTTTTGCAGGTATCGATCAGTTTCAATACCAACTTAGTGACGGCGTCGGCGGCATTGCTTCGGCGACCGTGACGATCAATGTGCGCGATTTGACCGACCCAATAGAAATCAGCGTTACCGATGATTTTTTTAACGTGACCGGTGTCAGTCTGAGCCTAGATGCACCGGGAGTTTTGGCGAACGACAGCGTAACCGGCGCGCCAAGCTTGAGTGCCGCACTGGTGGGCCAGCCTGCGCAGGGTTTGGTGACAATGGCGTCGAATGGCGGTTTTGTCTACACCGCACCTGCCGGGTTTGTCGGCAGCACAAGTTTTACCTACGCAGCCGCAGCTGGCAACAGCGCAGAACTTGGCCTGGTGACGCTCAACGTCAGCAACACCGGCAATCAGCCGCCGGTTGCCACCAATGAACAATTTGGCATGTTTGAAGACGGTGTGCTGGATTCCAACTCAGCCGGTGGCTTGCTGGTAAATGATCGTGATCCAGAAGGCTCGCCGTTGAGCTTAGTCATGCAAGTACAGCCCCTGCATGGCAGCTTGAACGTGCAGCCGAACGGTCAATTTGTCTATACGCCGGCTTTGAACTTTAACGGCAGTGATCTGTTTCGCTATCGAGTTAGCGATGGCATCTTAAGCTCAAATGTGGCGACCGCGACGATTACGGTCGTCAGTCAAAACGATGTGCCGGTGGCGTTAGCAGATGCGTATCAAGTGCTGCGTGATCAGGCGCTTACCGTCACTGCCCCTGGCGTGCTGGGCAATGATTCTGATCTAGATGGCGATGCCCTGAGCGTTGAGCTGGTCGATGCGCCCATGCGCGGGCAGTTAACGATGGCGGCAAATGGCGGGTTTAGCTATCAGCCATTGCCTGGCGTAAGCGGCGTAGACAGCTTTCGCTATGCGGTAACCGACGGTGCGGCGCGTGCGCTGGCAGTGGTTGTGATTACGATCACCGCCGCCGCCAATCGCGCGCCGATTGCGCAGGGTGAAAGCTATACCTTGGCGGAAGATCAGCTGCTAGGTAGTGGCGCGCAAATCG
>JANNYO010000009.1:0-4896 GCA_031410115.1 Rhodanobacteraceae bacterium
TAAACGCGCTGAACTTGCGTGGCCGCGATCAAATCGACACGGTCACGATCGGCTCGTCGGTGGCGGTTTATGGGCTAGATCACGCGCGCATTGCCGCTGCGGCGGCTTTGCATGGACATCAGCATGTCAGTCTGGCTTTGCCCGGTTCGGCGCTTTTGAGCTTTCGGCAATGGGGCCAGTGGCTGCCGAAAAATACGCCCAATGTTCATGCTGGCCTGATGGTGTTGGCACCCGGTGATTTTCAATCGCTCGGTAACGGCAGCTATGAGCTGGCAATTGCAGCGCCGTTGAAATCACTAAGCGACGGCTTCTGGTGGCAAGAACATGTGCCGTTTGCGCGTGAAAATCTGGATACGTACGGATTATTTTCCGGCCTTGCGCTGTATCGCAATGATCTTCAGCAGTTCATCGCACATCCTTTGCAGCGCAAAAAAGAGCTGCGCTGGTGGCGAAGCCATCTGCGTGAAGCAGACTATTTGACGGCGCAAGTAGTGTTTGATGGGGATTTGTGTGGCGTTGATTTATCCACAGCCGACGCCTGCTTGGCAGCTGCAAAGCCAGCAGCGATGCTGAGCGCAGATTTTCAAGCGGTGCAGCAAGTCTGCCAAACGCTCAAAGCCGGGGCTGCCAATGTGCCTGATTGGACGCAAGCGAACAATGTTCCAGCTGAAACCAGGCGTGTTCAAGCCTTGCGACGGGGTTTGATTGAGCAGCTTGGTTGGCAAAATCATACGATTGTTTTGGTGCTTCCCACGCACCCTTTATGGGAAACGGCCAGGGCTAAAGGCGCCGCCACACTCATGGCAGAAACGTTTTCACCGCTTGTTGCGACAGGCTCAGTGCGTTATTTGAACTATCAGCAAATTTTCGCCCAGGCCGGAGTGCCTGCCTGCAAAGTGTTCCATGATATGTATCACTTAAATCGCTTGGGCCAAAAAATCGTTACCGATAGGCTCTTGCCTGAGTTGACCTGGCTGTATCGCTAGCGATCGCGGATACTAAAACCTAAGCCCGCGCCATCACCCAAGCATCAATCCGTGCCACACCCGCACGTTTAAGTGCAAGTGCGCATGCGTTTAGCGTTGCCGCCGTGGTCGCCACATCATCAATCAACGCCACGTGCTGAATGCCGGTCAGGTTTACGGCGGAAAATGCGCCTGCGACATTTTTCACCCGTGCGCGAGCGCTCAAACCGCCCTGTGTACCGGTATCGCGGGTGCGCACTAAGTTTGTGTGAACTGGACGCGCAAATTGCTGCCCCAGTGCATCGGCTAACAGCCGGGCTTGATCGAAGCCGCGTGTGCGCAGTCTTGCCGTGTGCAATGGCACCGGAATCAGTGCATCCGGTAGTTCGCGATCACGCAGTTCGGGGCAATGCCGGGCAAATAAAGCCGCTAGCAGCGTACCGCACGCCAAATCGCCGCGTTTTTTAAACCGCAATATTAAGCTGTCGATCGGATGTGCATATTGAAACGGTGCCACGATACGCGTGATCAGCAGGCGCTTTTTTAAGCAGCGGCCACAGCGCTTTACGGCGGCGGGCAAGGGTAGGGCGCACAACGCGCAGCAGTGCTGATTGTGCGGCAAATCCAGAGCGCAACCTGGACAGAGCGCCAAATCGCCGCGCACGGTATCCGCGCAGAGCGCACAGCTATTTGGCAGTAATGCGTTTTTGGCGTATTGGTTGAGCTGTGTCCACATGTAGGCATTGTCGCATTTTTGGCGATATCGCTCTGTTTAACGCATCAAAAGCGCACACACGCGCCGATGATTGCCTGTGCTACCAGCGCTAAAGCCAATGTTCGCAGGGTTTTGCGGCGTTGGCACAACTGTTGCAATCCCGCTTTCGTCACACGCGTTTAAACCTAGCGTAAAGACTTGCCTCGGCAGGAATTTCGCACCCAAATAGAGACTGATCATGCGCAAAAAAATCCTCGCGTTTAGCCTTACATTGTTGTTCGCCAACAGCGCTTTTGCCGAACGAATAATGGCGACCCAGCCAGAAACCATTGAAATTGATCGTTTGCTGGACGCCAATGAACTCGACGCCGCTTACGATAAAGCCGAGGCCTACGCCGAGGCGCACGATAGCTCGGCGGAGGCGCACTACTGGTTGGGTTCTGCGGCCGGCAGCATGGCTGGATCTGTCAATTTTCTGTCTGCCGCAGGCTATGCCAAACAAATTAAGGTCGAGTTCGAAAAAGCCGCGCAGCTGGACCCAACCTTGATTGAAGCGCGCATGGGTTTGATCCAATTTCATCAACAGGCGCCGGGCATCGTTGGCGGTGATGAAGACCAAATCCCGATTCTGCTCGCGCAAATCAGTGCGCTAGATAAGGCCGCAGGTTTGCGCGCGACGGCGGGGGTGCGGTTGTTTGATGAACAATTTGCTGCGGCGGAAGCGCTCTACCGCCAGGCGCTTAGTATGGATGCGAGCGATGCCGATTCCCTCGCTGCAATGGTTGGATTGTTGTGCAAAGACAAGCGCTTTGCGCCCGCTGCTGAACTCGTAAAAGCCGCGCTCGCCAAAGCGCCTGACGCGCCAAAAATTCGCTATCAATCGGGCAAATTTTCCGCACTCAGCGGCACCGATTTAGTCGAGGGGCTTGCCAATCTGGATGCGCTGATCGCCCTCAAGCCTACGCCCAAAGCCGTTTCAGAAGCCGGGTTGCACCTTCGCCGGGGACAGATTTTGGCGTTTTTGAATCGCAAACCTGAGGCCATCACGGCCTTGGAGCGCGCGCAGCAGATCGAGCCGATGAAGGAAATCAAGGCGGAACTCGCGCGCTTGCGTAAGGGTTAGGCGCAACAAATTTTCTTGATTTTGTAAAACAGCGCGCGAACCCGGAGCGCCTTTTAAGCTAATCTTGCGGCTCAAAAAAGACGACGAGCCTATGGAATCCACCTCAACCCGCCACATTAGCAGCGAAACCCCGCGTGTCATGGTGGTGGATGGTTCGAAATTAGTTCGACGCATGATCGAAAATTTGCTGGCGAAGGACTTGCCCGGCGCCACGGTGATCTCTTGTGGCACCGGCGAAGAAGCCAAGCTTGCGTTGAATTCCGGCGTGATTGATCTGGTCACCACGTCCCTGCGCCTACCAGACATGGATGGCGTTGATTTGGCGAAATATGTGCGGCACAGCTCGCCGCAGGCCTACATTCCGATTATTGTCGTCAGTGGTGATGTCAGCTCGCGCATTCAAAATCGCGAGTTGAGCTCCGAAATCACGGATTATTTTGACAAATCCCAGGGGCCAGAAGCGCTCAGCGCATTTATTCGCGGCTATATTCGCCCAGAAAGCCAAGCAACCGGCACGATTTTATACGTGGAAGATTCGCGCGTGGTCGCGATGGCGACGCGTAAAGTGCTGGAGCGTCACGGCTTCACCGTGATCCACCACGTCAGTGTCGAGGAAGGTTTGGAAAAAGTTGAAGCGGCAAAAGCCGAAGGTCGCCAACTTGCTGATTTGATTTTGACGGACGTCTATTTGAAAGGTGGTTTGACCGGCAAAGAGCTGCTCGAAGAAGTGCGTGCGCGCATTGGCTATAACAAAGGCGAGCTGCCGATTATTGTGATGACCGGTGATGACAACGTTGCCAACCAAGTCGCGCTGATGCGCGCGGGTGCGAATGACATGGTGACAAAGCCGACCGAGGAGAAAATTTTGCTGGCGAAAATTTGCTTCCAAATGAAGGTGAGTTCGAGTATCCGAAAGCATCTGCAAAGCTAATCAGCACCGGAAGGATTGTCACAAAGCAATTACGCGACGACGTTATAATTGACGGCGAAAAAATCTGTTCGAGCAACCTTTGTATGACTGAAAATTCTAGCCGTCGACGCTTCCTGGGCGCAGCACTCAGCACCACCGCAGCGTTTGGCTCATCCAGCGCAATTATTAGCCTATTGAGCGGCTGTGGCGCTGCGGTCAAAGCGCCAGAAGCGGCTGCAAGTGGCGCGAAAATGTCGACTGCGCTGATCGAAGCACTGGACGCGACGACGGGCAAAGCGCTGTTGAAATTGCCGCCCGGATTTCGCTACTTCACCTTCGCGTGGGCCGGTGAACGTCTGGCTGATGGCAGCGTCACACCCGCAGGTGCCGATGGCATGGGCCTGATCCATTACGGCGCGGGTAAAGCGCGCTTAATTCGCAATCAGGAAATCTGGGATGACCCAGGCGCGTTTGCGCTGCACGAATATGCCTATGATTTAGGTGCAGGGGCGGGCACGGTCACCATTGATGTGGATCTAGACGCGGGTAAATTGATTCAAGCGCGCGCCAGTTTGGCCGGCACCAATGCAAATTGTTCCGGCGGCCGCACGCCCTGGGGCAGCTGGCTGTCGGGTGAAGAGCAAGTCGTCGCCGATGGTGAAGTGTTGATCACCTCATATGGCGCACCCATGACGAAATTTCAAAAACCGCATGGATTTATGTTTGAAGTGCCGGGATTGGGGCTGAATTCTGCAATGGGCACGCCCGCCGCCGCGAGTTTCCGCCCCATTATCGAAATGGGGCAAATGCGCCATGAAGCCGCCGCAGTCGATCCAGCAACCGGTATCGTTTATTTGACTGAGGATAATAATCCTGCGGCCGGTTTTTACCGCTTCATTCCAAGCAAACTGGGGGGTTTGAGTGCGGGTGGGAAACTCGAGATGTTAGCGGTCACGGGCACGCAGGAGCTGCGCCGTGGCATGGACGCGCGCGCGGGTAGCAAATTCAAAACGCACTGGGTCAGTATTGCCGACCCAACGAAAGCCCACACTGATTCTGCGCGCGCCTCGAACGGTTGTTTCAATCAGGGATTTGCGCTCGGGGGTGCCACTTTTAGTCGCCTCGAAGGCATCTATTGCCGCGCTGGTGAGATCTTTTTCACCTCCACCAACGGCGGCGCCAC
>JANNYO010000010.1:0-2090 GCA_031410115.1 Rhodanobacteraceae bacterium
CCGGGAATTTTTATTAGGTCATTAACGTGTTGCAAGGTCAAACCAAAGCGCGCAAGCAGTTGTTTGATCGCAAACGGATCAACGTCTTGCAGCCGAAGGACAGATGACATGTTGGACGGTGGCCCTGACACAGAATAGGCCACGATTGTATGATCCAAGCCACTGAACTTTGTAGGTGTCATCATGCAGCTGCGCGATTTTAGAATTGTTTTGACCTGGGGTTTTCTGGCTTTCAGCGCATCACTTTGCGCACAGACCATTAGCAGCCCAGAAAGCGTGCGCTATGACGAAGCCAACACGCGATTTTTAATCAGTAATCGCGGTGCCGGGGAGATTTTAGCGCGCTCACTCACCGGCGTTTTGACAACACTGACGACCGATCCGGCAAGCCCAGCGGGCATTGAAATTGTTGGCAACTTGGTTTACGTCGCAGACGGCGCGCGCATTCGCAGCTACCGTTTAGACACAGCTATGCGCGTCGCCGACTATCCGATTCCTGGCACGACGTTTCTCAATGGCATATCCAGCGACGGCGCCAATCGACTGTGGGTCAGTGATTTTTCTGGCTCAGCGATTTACGAGCTCGACATCAGCAATCCGGCGCTATTAACGCATCGTTTGTTCGTGGGCGGCTTAACTTTTACCCCGAACGGCCTGCGTTTCGATGCGTCGAATCAACGGCTGCTGATCGTCAGCTGGGGCACTGGGCGGATCTTTAAAATCAGTCTGGACGGCAGCGGTTTAAGCCAGATTTTAGCGGTCGGCTCAAACAATATTGACGGCATTGCACTCGATTGCGATGGCGCGGCCTACGTGTCGAGTTGGGGCGCGCAGGCGATCAAACGTTATGCGCCGCCGATGACGGCAAGCTCGGTCAGCAGCGATTTAGTCACCGGCTTGAGCAACCCCGCCGACATCAGCTACGCGCCGGGCTTAGGCGTGATCGCCAGCCCCAATGCCGGCGCATCCAGCGTGACCCTGCATGACACGAGCTGTCTGGGCGTGATGTTTCGCGATCGCTTGGAAGATCGTTAGGTTGCTAAGTTGAGCGACGCGCGTCATGACTGAATTTTCCGCAACCGACCACATGCATATGACCTTGGCGCTGCGCCTAGCCGAACGTGGGCTATACAGCACGCGGCCAAATCCGCGCGTGGGCTGTGTACTCGCGCATGGCGATCAAATTGTCGGAAGTGGTTGGCATCAGCAGGCCGGTACGCCACATGCAGAAGTGCACGCCCTAGTTCAAGCCGGGCCCGATGCGCGCGGTGCCACGGCGTACGTCAGCTTGGAGCCCTGCGCCCATTTTGGCCGCACGCCGCCGTGTAGTGACGCGCTGATTGCGGCGGGCGTAGCGCGCGTGGTGGCGGCCTGCGTCGATCCTTTTGCCCAGGTCGCGGGGCTCGGTTTGGCACGGCTGGCAGCGGCCGGAATCTTGGTGCAAACCGGCCTGATGGCCGTCGAGGCGCGCGCGCTAAACGTCGGTTTTTTTAGTCGCATCGAGCGCAATCGACCGTGGCTGCGGCTCAAATTAGCGATGAGCATCGATGGCCGCACGGCGAGTTCGGCGATCCAAACCGAGGACAACCGCTGGCTAACGGGTGCCGCGGCAAGGCGTGATGTACACCGTTTGCGTGCGCGATCTTGCGCGATTTTAACCGGTATTGGCACTATTTTAGCCGATGATCCTAGCCTTGACGTGCGCCTGGAGCCGGCTGATTTAATCGCACTGCCAATCCCCGCGCCGCTCAAAGTCGTGTTGGATCGCAGCCTGCGCACCCCGGTGAACGCCAAAATTTTCCACACGCCCGGCGCGGTGTTGATTGCGCATCGTTCAAGCTGCGCCCCCCGCATCAACGCCCTGCGCGCCGCCGGTGCTGAAACCTGGGCGCTGCCTGACGCCAACGCCGATCAACTGCCCGCGCTGTTCGCCGAACTGGCCCGGCGCCAGATCAATGAAGTGCATGGCGAAGCCGGTGCCAACTTGTCAGGCGCGCTTTTGCAAGCGGGATTGGTTGACGAACTCGTTGTGTATCAAGCGCCGATTTTACTCGGCCACGCCGCGTCTCCGCTGCTGATCCTGCCCGGCT
>JANNYO010000011.1:0-1923 GCA_031410115.1 Rhodanobacteraceae bacterium
CGAACCGCGCAGCGTTAGACAGGAAGCTTACGAAAATCTATTGAATTAATTTCTGCTACGATCTTGAAACGCTGCGGCCTGGCGTCGCGGAAGTTTGCAGTTTCCCCGTCCGCGCATGCACATAGGCTTTGAATCTAGCGGTATACCGGAGCAAACTCGATCACGTGTTTCCAACCTAGTTTAGCCATCCAATTTGAAGGTGTATTTATGTCTACGTTGAGCCCAAACGCTACGGGCGGGGAAAATAGTTTTCTGATCATTATGGTTAGTCTCGTTGCCACCATTGGTGGATTTCTATTTGGCTTTGATAGCGGCGTCATCAATGGCACCGTGGATGGCCTAAAGCTCGCTTTCAATTCTGACTCGGTAGGCACCGGGTTTAATGTCGCATCCATGCTGTTGGGTTGCGCCGTCGGAGCATTCTTTGCCGGCCGGCTTTCGGATGTTTACGGACGCCGCTGGGTGCTGCTGATTGCCGCACTGCTGTTTGTTGTATCCGCCTGGGGTGCCGGGATTTCCAGTGCCTCAATGCAGTTCGTGCTGTATCGCATTTTGGGCGGCATTGCGGTGGGTGCCGCCAGCGTGATTTGTCCGGCTTATATCAGCGAGATTTCACTTGCGCGCTATCGTGGCAAGCTCAGCACCATGCAGCAAATTGCCATTATCGCTGGCCTATTCTTAGCCTTCGTTAGCAACTACTTACTGGCAAAATGGGCGGGATCTTCGACCAATAAGTTTTGGTTGGGCTACGAAGCCTGGCGCTGGATGTTTTGGATTCAAATTGCGCCGGCATCGCTGTTTTTCTTCGCCCTGCTATTTATCCCAGAAAGCCCGCGCTTTCTGGTTGCTAAAGGCAAAACCGAGCGCGGTTTGGCGGTGTTGACCAAACTTTACGGTGCGCGCGAAGCCGCGCTAAAGATTAAAGAAATTGAAGCCTCCATTAGCCAAGATCATCCGCCACGGCTGTCAGATTTGTTGACTAGCGCGGGCAAAATCAGGCCCATTGTTTGGGTCGGCATCGGCTTAGCAACACTCCAGCAGCTGGTCGGAATCAATGTGGTGTTTTATTACGGTGCTGTGCTTTGGCAGGCCGTAGGATTTTCTGAAAACGATGCGCTCAAGATCAACGTGCTCTCGGGCGGTTTGAGTGTCGCCGCATGCCTCGCTGCGATGGCGCTGATTGATCGCGTCGGTCGGCGGCCATTGCTGTGGATCGGTTCGGTTGGTATGGCGGTCACACTCGGCTTGGTCACCATTGCATTTTCCACCGGCACCTTGGATGCGGGCGGCAAATTGCAACTCTCTGACAGCATGGGCACGATGGCGCTCATCGCTGCGAATGTCTATGTGATGTTTTTCAATTTTTCCTGGGGCCCGGTGATGTGGGTGATGCTAGGTGAGATGTTTCCTAACCAAATTCGTGGCTCTGGCTTGGCCATAGCCGGATTGTTCCAATGGCTGGCGAACTTCGCTGTCACGATGAGTTTTCCCATTATGCGCACCGGAATTGGCTTGACGGCAACCTATGCTCTCTATTCGTTTGCGGCCCTGGTTTCGGTGTTTTTTGTGCTGAAATTCGTCCACGAAACGAAAGGCAAAGAGCTTGAGCAGATGCAGGGCTAGCGCGAAAGTTTGGTTTGGTTGTTTTGCCAAGGCAAAACAAAATGCGTAAGCGTATACAAGACGTCGCGCTCGCGGCCGGCGTATCTATGAAAACGGTGTCACGCATGCCCAATTTGGAGCCCTCGGGGAAAGACGCGACGCGCGGTCTCAAGCCCGCAGCACCATCACCGCTTTGCCATCGCTTGTTTGCGCGTCGGCGACATGCATGCGCTCATCCCAAATCGCAGCTTGTGCGCGCTGATCAAAAATCACCAGATAGCCAGTCTGCAAGTCCAACCGCTGCAAATAGCGCTGCATTTG
>JANNYO010000012.1:0-7843 GCA_031410115.1 Rhodanobacteraceae bacterium
GCGACACGGCCGATCAGTCTCGCTGAACAGGCGACACGGCAGATGAGTCTCGCTGAACAGGCGACACGGCAGATGAGTCTCGCTGAACAGGCGACACGGCAGATGAGTCTCGCTGAACAGGCGACACGGCAGTTGAGTCTCGCCGAACAGGCGACACGGCAGATGAGTCTCGCTGAACAGGCGACACGGCAGATGAGTCTCGCTGAACAGGCGACACGGCAGATGAGTCAAAGCGGTGGCAGCGCAGCGCACTATTGGCAACGTTTCGATGATGAGCAGAGCGACTCGGTGCAGCTGTTTTCACGTCTGCCACAGGCCTTGGTGACGCGCTCAACGCCTGTTTCTGAGCTGCCGGGGTTCAGCGACGGGGATGTGTCCGTGCAGGATGGCGCGGCGCAATTGGCGGCGCTGTTGCTGGCACCACAGGCGGGCGAGTTTATTTTGGACGCGTGCGCCGCGCCCGGTGGCAAGACTGCACATTTGCTTGATTTAGCACCCGGCGCAAAAGTAATCGCGGTGGATTCCGATGCAACTCGGCTCAAGCGCGTCCAGGAAACACTGGATCGAGTCGACGCACAGTGCGAACTGCTCGCCTGTGATGCTGGCGCGCTGCCGGAATTTTCCCCCACTAACACACGGCTTGATGCTTTCGACGCCATTTTGCTGGACGCGCCGTGCACCGCAACCGGCGTGCTGCGCCGCCACCCGGATATTGCCTGGCTGCGCCGTGCCAGCGATGTTGAACAAACCTGCGCACAGCAGCGGCGCTTGTTAGACGCGCTGTGGCCGCGTTTAAAGCGCGGCGGGCGGCTGTTGTACGTCACCTGCTCGGTGCTTCCGGCGGAAAATAGTGGGCAAATGGCAGCATTTTTAGCGCGCACGCCGGATGCTGAAGTCGCACCGTTCCCTAAAGAATTAGATTGGTTTGGATTCGCGCTAAGCCAGGATGGGCAATATCTAGGCCAGCAAAACTTACCCGGGCAAAACGGTATGGATGGGTTTTTCTACGCGCTGGTAATTAAAAGTTGAAACGGCTTGCAATCGGGTGTGTGATGTTTTTTTTGCGCCCGGTGGTTTTGCTGTGTACGGCGCTGACCGCGCATGCCGGTGTCTTGCAGATCACCAGCGTCGAGGCGCGGGCGGACGAATGGGTGCTGCACCTGGATTTCGCGCCGAATGATGCCGTGCTGGAGGCATTAGACGCCAGTATTCCGATTAACTTTGTGTTTGCGCAGCGCGGAAAAACGCCCGGAAATCTGGATCGTTTGCCAGATCAAAGCATTACCTTGAGGTATGCACCGTTGCTGGAACGCTTTGAGCTGAACATCGGCGACACCGCGAAACGCTTTCGTCTACGTGCAGAGTTGCTCGACGCATTTACCAATCTGCATGTGCCCGCCATCGCTGGCGTCGGTCAGGTGCGCTTGAGCCTCAGCATTGCGGCATTGCCCGCGCCGTTAAGGTTGCCCGCGCTGTTGGATAGCGACTGGTGGTTGGACAGTGGTTGGGTCACGACACCATGAATTTTCTCCTGCGTGCGCTGCCGGCGGTGGCATTTTTGCTGCTATTCGCGTTCGCGCTGTATTTAGCTGGCACTGGCGATGAAATCGGCCCTGCGTTTGTGCCCTGGGCGAATACCCTGGTGGTTGCAGCTGGCCTTTCATTTGGTGTGGTGCTCGGGCTTTTGGGGAATCGCGGCATCGCGCTGTATCGCGATTGGCGCAGCGCCGCACCTGGCGCCGGCTTACGTTTGCGTCTGCTTGGTTTGCTGCTGGTACTCACGATTCCGCCCTGGATTTTGCTGTACGGATTTAGTTTGAAATTTTTAAACTCGACCGTGGACAGCTGGTTTCGCGTTGAGGTCGAGCAGGCGCTTTATGCCGCGCGCGATGTCGTGCGTGATTCGCTTCAAGCCGAGCAAAGTTTTGCCATCGAACGCACGCGCAGCATCAGCGATACGTTGGTGGTGCTAGATTTGAATGCCGAACTTAGCGATGCGCTGGATCGCTCGGGTGCCCTGCAATTGAGCGTGTTTGATGAGCGCGGTGAAACCTTGGCAACCGCAAGCGCCGATACCCGCTTTTTACTACCCACCGCACCAACAAATCAGGATCGCGATCGCGCCCTGACCGCGCCGTTTTGTGATTTGGAAGGCGAGGGCAATTCCGCCCTAACGCTGCGCGTGCTGCGGCCCTTGGCCGGTGCGCGCTGGCTCGAAGCACGCTTTGCCCCGGCGCGCAATTGGGCAGAGCGGGCAAATCAAATCGAAGTGCAGCTGAATGATTATAAGCAGCTGAAATACCTGCGCGGCGCGCTAAAAACCACACTGGTGATCGTGCTGAGCGTGGTGCTGCTGCTGGGCGCGCTGGTGGCGCTCTATTTGGCGTTGGCGATATCCAAACGCTTGGTCGCGCCGCTGACGAATTTGGTGGCAGCGAATCGTCGCGTCGCCGCGGGCGATTACACCGCACGTGTAGCCGAAGGTGGTGCAACGGAATTGGCGCTATTGGCGCGTTCTTTCAATCAAATGACCGGCGATTTAGAGCGCGCGAACGAACAAGCGCAGCACAGCGGCGTGCAGGCGATGGCGGACCGCAGCTTTCTGGAAACCGTACTGGAGCGCATCCGTTCGGGGGTATTGATTCTAGATGGCGAAAAACTAAAAGGCGCGAACGCGGCGGCGAGCGAGCTGTTGGAAGTGCCGCTTGCGCAAGCGCTTGGGCAGTCATTGGAAAGCCTAGGTCGTGCGCACGTGCGGCTGCGCCCGCTAACAGAAATGCTGTTGATGCACGCGCGCACGGAAGCACGGGAATGGCGTGCTGAAATTGCGCTCGATGCAAATTTAGGCAAGCAGCTGATTTTGCTTCGCGGCGCGCGCTTGCCGGATGCCTCGGGCGCGGGAAAATCGGGCGTCGGGCAAGTGGTGATTTGTGATGATGAAGGT
The DNA here is from genome assembly GCA_031410115.1 of Rhodanobacteraceae bacterium. Lineage (GTDB taxonomy): Bacteria > Pseudomonadota > Gammaproteobacteria > Xanthomonadales > SZUA-5 > JANNYA01. The sequence goes on from JANNYO010000012.1 coordinate 2,945, forward strand.
GATGTTGCGCGCACCCAGCGCGACAGCGCCTGGAGCGAAGTCGCCCGCCGCTTGGCGCATGAAATCAAAAATCCGCTGACGCCGATTCAATTAGCGGCGGAGCGTTTACGGCGAAAATATCTCACGACCTTGCCTGAGGCGGACCGCGACGTGCTTGATCGTGCCACCCACACCATTGTTGCCCAAGTCGAATCGCTGAAAACCATGGTCAACGCCTTTAGCGACTATTCGCGCCCGCCGCAGTTGCAGATGTTGCCGGTGGATGTGCCGGGCCTGGCCTATGAAGTGGCCGAGCTCTACGCCAGCGAGTCGCAGAAAGTCAGTTTTGAGTTTGATTTTGAATCGGTGCGTGCAGCGCCGAAATTACGCGCTGATTCTGGCCGCCTGCGCCAGCTGCTGCACAACTTGATTAAAAATGCGCAAGAAGCGGCGGACGGCAAACCCGTACTCATTCAAATCAGTGCGCAACTGCGTGTCGAACGGGTGGGCAGCTGGTACGAACTTAGCGTTGCTGACAACGGCCCTGGGTTGCCCAGCGCGCTGCGCGAACGCCTGTTTGAGCCCTACACCACCAGCAAAACCAAAGGCACCGGTTTGGGGCTTGCGATTGTCAAAAAAATCGCCGAAGAACATGGCGGCAGCGTACGTGCAGATGCCAAACAAGAGGGCGGCGCGGTGTTTCGCGTGCGCTTTCCATTGAATGTTTAGGTGCCTTCCGGCGAGACTCATTTGCCGTGTCGCCTGTTCGGCGAGACTCATCCTCTCGCGCCACGCCATATTATGACTTTCAGCAGGCGCGGCGGAATTTTACCGTGCGCTAAATTTAACCCTGATTATCGGGCAAGTTACACTCATCTTTTTTTACATTGATCTAAGGATTTTAAATGCGCCAACTCCGCTTCGCAGTCTTACTTTTACTGGCACAGTCTTCGGCTTTTGCCGCCGCGCCGATTGACTACGTGCCATCCGACACACCGTATTTGCTGACCAGTTTAACGCCGATGCCTGATGCTGCATCTGCGCGTTTCCAGCGTTTTATCGCGCCCTACGCAGACGTGATGAAAACGGGCTTCAATGCCGGCATGGTAGAAGATTTGGCGAAAGTTAGCGGCAGTGCAGCGAAAGCCGAGGCGCGCGCGCAAGCTGAGCAACAGCTGCAATTTTTAAGCGAATTAGGACAGATTTACGCCACGGATGAGGGCGCACTCAAGGCTGGCTTTAAGCCTAAAGGCCTGTTCGCACTTTATGGCGTCGGTGCCGTGCCGGTAGCACGCCTAGAAATATCGGATGCCACCAAGGTGCGCGCCACGATCGTGCAGCTGCTAAACAAAGTCATCACCCTATCGAAACAAGCGAACGCCAAGAAAACCGCGAAAGAACGTGGTCCGGTATTTAGTTTTACCCGCTCTACCCTGCGCGGTGGCGAGCTATTTCGCTTGGGCACAGAGAAAATTCAGCCCGTGTTGGTCGTTGAGGGTAATCAACTGGTGCTTAGCCTGTTGCCGCTGGGCGCAAAGGCAGATTTAGTCGACATGATCGCGCCCGCTAGCGCAACCAATTCCAAGGGGGCTGGACTTAAGTTGGCTGCGTTACAAAGCCGCTATGGTTTTCAAGGCTTTGGCGTTGGTTTTGTTGAATTTGCCGCGCTCTCGAAAATGTTTATGGGCGCCCCCAACCGGCTGGAATCAGCACTTTGGGCCGCCTCGGACAAAGAGAAATTGAGCGTTCCCAGTGCCGCATGTAAAGCTGAAATGCAGAGCATGATCAGCAATATGCCGCGCGTGGCACTGGGTTACACCGAACTTTCTGGCGTGCGATTCACGCAAAAAATGGTGCTGGAACTAAGCCCGCCGGTAGCGCAGAAATTTGCCAACGCAATTTCCCCAATGCCCGCATTTGGCAATGGTGCTGCATTTAAAATGGGTTTCGCCGTTGACCCATTGAAACTAATGGATGCAATGCGCGTGCAGGCGGACAAAATCACCACCAGCCCCTACACCTGCCAAGAACTGCAATCAATGAATGCAAGTGCTGCCAAACTCAAAGAAAATTTGGCAAACCCAATGCTGGGTATGGTTGCGATGATCAAAGGTTTTGGTGTAAGTGCCGATCAGTTCGACATGGACATGGCGATGGTCAAACCAGAGCCGCGGAATGTTACGGGCAATGTCGCAATTTTTACCGACCAACCCGAAGCGGTGTTGGGCATGCTGCAAGGCTACGTGCCGCAATTGGTCAACACCAAGCCCACGCTAGACGGTAAGCCGGTGAAACTGGACGCCGCACTTTTCGCTGACGTGCCTAAAGGTGGCTTGAGCGCGAATGAAGGCTATGCCGCAATGACTAAATCAATGCTGATTATGGGTATCGGCAAAAATCGTCTGGCCGAGCTGAGCGCGTTGCAGCGTGCGCCGCTCAGCAAAAGTGGTGAGGTAATGAACGTTTTTTATGGCCCCGCCTTGATGCAGATGTTCGTCAATTCTATGGAGCACAGCATGGGGCAGCTCGACGCTGAAAAAAGCGCTGAAGAAAAAGCCCAGTGGAAAAATTTTGTCACCGCCTATCGCGGCTTAGTCAATCAGCTCGAAGGTTTTGGCTTCACTATGGGCTTTAATAACAGCGGCTTTGAGATGATTTACGACACGCGCTATAAGAATTAAGTTTTTACATCGCGGGTGCGGAAAGTTGATGGGCGACGAGAAAGCAATACAGTCAAAGATATTTGGCTTTTTTCAAACGCCAATAGACCACGCCGCACAGTAATGCAGTTGCACCCAAAATGATGAAATAGCCATAGCGCCAGTGCGTTTCCGGCATGAAATCAAAATTCATGCCGTACACGCTGGCGACTAAGGTTGGCACGGTCAAAAGGCCGGCCCAACCGGCTAGACGCTTCACTGTTTCGTTTTGCCCAAGCGAAACTAGGGACAAGTTTAGCTGTAGCGCCGCCGTCAGCATTTCGCCCAGAGTATTGATGGTTTCACTCATCCGCACCGCGTGATCAAAAACGTCGCGGTAGTAAACGCGCACATCGTCGTGAATTAAACCCTGATGAAAGCGCACCAGCTGATTGAGAATATCTTGCAGCGGTGCCACTGCCAGGCGGAAGTTCACCAATTCGCGTTTGAGCCGGTACAGCGCTTTGGTGGTGTCGCGATCAAATTCGTCGCGAAAAATTTCGTCTTCTAACTCGCGCAGTGAGGCTTGAAAGCTCTCCACGATCGGAAAATAGTTGTCGACGATTGAATCAATAACTGCGTACAGACCAAAACTGGGCCCAAGTGCTAACAGCTGGGGCGATTGCTCGCAGCGTGCGCGCGCCTGGGCATAGCTCAAGCTTGCGCCGTGGCGCACGGTGATTAAAAACCGTTGCCCGACAAATATGTGGGTTTCACCGAATTCAACCTTCCCGCCAACGAATTGGGCGGTGTGTAAAACGATAAAAAGGACATCGTCATAGACCTCGATTTTCGGCCGCTGGTGCGCATTTTGTGCATCTTCAATGGCGAGTTCATGCAGGCCAAATTCCTGCTGCATTTTCCACAGCAAGGTTTCATCTGGCTCGTGTAGTCCAAGCCAGATAAAGGTGTCGGGCTCTTGCAGTACGTCAGATATGGCTTCGACTGAGATGTTTTTTAAGCGTCGCCCATTGTTGCGATATGCCACGCAGTTGACCACCATGTTCGGGTTGTCGTCGTGCTGGGCTGTCGAATTGTCGTTAAGCGGTGAACTTGTTTGCATAGTGTGCGCCGTGGCGGCTAAATCGATCCGTTCGCTAGCCGCTTAAACAGCACGCGCGCCTGGGATTCTTTTTCGTGGATCCAATCCGGCGTGATTTCCGGAATTGGGGTTGGGTAGGCAAATAAGTAGCCCTGCACCAGCGTAATACCCAACGCATGCAGCTGATGCAGTTGACCTTCCCATTCCACGCCTTCCGCAATCGCCTCTTGCCCGAGCGATTCAGATAGCCCGACCAGCGCTTTTACCAGCGCTGCCGAACGATGGTTACGTTCGATATCGTGGATAAAACTGTAGTCCAGTTTGATGCCATCCACCGGTAGCACGCGTAAATAGTTCAGCGATGAATAGCCGGTGCCCAGATCATCCAAATGCACGCCTATGCCCAATTGTTGCAGCGCTTTCATATTCGCTTGGGTTTTCGGCATGTCTTCGATAATCACGTTTTCGGTGATTTCTAACGCCAAATGTTTGGCGGTTAAGCCAGTGCGGGCAAGCTCGCTGGTAATTTCTTGCACCAAAGATTCGCGCAAAAATTCCGGCGGCGACATATTGAAAAAGAGCGTCAGCTCGCGCCGGGGGTGCGCGCGACAGAGTGCGGCGAAGTCCGTCAAGGTGCGCACCAACAGCTGCTGGCCCATTTGCACGATCAAACCGGTGCGTTGGGCGACGCCCATAAACTCAACGGGCGTAACAATCCCGCGCTGTGGCTGGCGCCAGCGCATGAGCGCTTCAAAACCAACAATCATCTCGCTGTCTAGGCTAAATATCGGCTGCAAATGCGGCTCAAATTGCCCTTCGCGCAGGGCTTTACGTAGCTCTTGCTCAAGCTCAACTTCCAACGCCGTGCGGATCAACAGCGAGCGCTCATAAATGCGCGGCAGCCCCGAACGGCGCGCGGCTCGTGATGCAGTCCAGCCTTCCCGCAGCAAGGATTCGGCGTTGAGATCGCCATCACGTGCGCTGCGTGCGCTGTAGCCAACGCTGAGCGTACAGCTAATATCACGGCCCTGCGCGCTGAGCGGCTCAGCCATTGCTTTGAGCAGCTGAAACGCCATCGCCTTGGCGTCTGTTAAGGGATCTGTTGCCCGTAGCACGAGGGCAAAGTCATCGTCGCCGGCGCGCGCCACAAAAATATCTTTGCCGGCAATCACCCGCAAT
>JANNYO010000013.1:0-2165 GCA_031410115.1 Rhodanobacteraceae bacterium
TGAAAAACGCAGCCGACAAAGTCGCTGAGTTGGTTGCGATAACGCAAGCTGGGCAAGCAGATGCCTACAGCAAAACCCCAGAATATGCCCTGGCACAATTGAAACTGGCCGCCAGCGTTTATGTGTCGCACTTAGCCAGCACGCCACCTTTTAGTGATGCCGAAGTGCACGCGCATTTTGATCAGCAAATTGCCGCAACGGGCGGCGTGCAGCTAAACGTGCAACAAATTACTGCGAATGATCTGCTGACCGCACAAACCGTGCAGGCCGCACTCGCCAGCGGCAAGCCCTTCTCCGCAGTGATGGCAGGATTGCGCGGCACGCCAGGGGTGCGCGAAGCCAAGGACTTAGGCTGGGTGACGGTATTAAATCTACTCGAACCCCTGCGTGCGCCGGCGTTGGCGCTCAGCGCAAGTGCTGGCGCGGCCGGTTTTAGCAAAGAACCAATCGCCGTCAACAATGCATTTTATTTTTTGAATGTGATCGAATCACGTGCGCTTACCGCGCCACGATACATCGATGTTGCCGATGGCATGAAAAAGGCGATGGAAGCGACTCGTGCGGATTTAGGAATTGAAGAAATCAATGCGCGCAGCAAAGTGGAAATTCTCTAGACGACTGAATTTGCGTCGTTAAATTGGTTACCATCAAATGTCCGATGAGTACGACGCGCTGAAATCTGTGGAAACATCCGACTCGAATATCGCTTCTGCCGCCAACGCATTGGCTGGCAAAGCCCGCAGCGAAGATTCAATCAACCCGACGAAGCTGGCGCGCTTATTTGATGCCAGCTCAGCATGTGTTGCGGTGGTGCGGGCGCGGGATTTGGTTGTGGTTGACGTCAATGTCGCGTTTGAAAATTGCACGGGTATCAAACGTGAAGCAATTTTAGGCCGCACCAGCGAAAGTTTTGATCTGTGGCGCGACCCAGAGCACCGGCGCTTAATCATCGCCGAACTTTCTAGCGCCAGATGTTTCGTCAGCAAAGCGGTTAGTTTCAACGTCGGCGTGAATCGCTTTGCCGATGGCTTTTTAAGTATTGAGCCCTTTCATTTTGCTGGTGAAGGGTTTTTTCTATTCGTTACCCAAGATATCCAGTTTTATGACAGCGCTGAAGCGGCGTTGGTACGTCCGATGGAGCGCAACTCGGAACTGTTTCACAATTCAGCCGCACTCGACCAAGCCCGGATTGAATCGGATCGCTTAAAAGAGCGCTACCGCATTGTGGTTGAGCATTCGCGTGAGGGCGTTTACATCGTCCAAAACGGTGCCATTATTTTTGCCAACCCTGCGCTAATGCGGCAGTTAGGGTATGCCGAAGATGAGCTTATCGGCGTTAACTATGCAGAAATATTAGTCGACCCACGGGACCGCGCGTTCATGCGTGAACGTATTGCGCTGCGTGCCAGTGGCGGCGTACCAACCAACAGCTATGAAATCCGCGCAATTCGCAAAGACGGCGCGTCCAGACTTTTTGCCGTGCGTGCCGACGCGTTGGATCTAGATGACGGCGTTGCCATCACCGGCAGCATGCGCGACATCACCGATGAGCGTGCGAGTGAGGATAAGCTTCTGCACGCGCAAGATCGCTATCGCAAGCTGTTTGAAAATGCCGTCGTTGGCATGTTTCAAACGGATGGCTTTGGCAATTTGCAGGAAGCTAACGCGGCAACTTTGCGCATGTTTGGTTTCGCCACGTTCGAGCAAATGCGCAGCAATTTCGCCAGTCTTTTGCCAGCATTCGCGGATGCACGCGAACGGGAATTGATTCAGGCCGCGATGCAGTCGGGGTCAAGTTTAGAAAATATTGAAACCCGCATGATTCACCGCGATGGCCATGAGTTTTGGGTATCCATGGCGATGCGCTGCGCCGCATCAGAGGGGGAAGGCGATCACACCATCATCTCCATCGAAGGCAGCATGCAGGATATTTCGGCGCGCCGACTGGCCGAGCTACAGCTGAAATTTCAGGCGAACCATGACAGCTTAACGCGCTTGCCCAATCGCTCGCGATTTGAGGCGATCTTAAGCGAATTCTTAGACCGATTGCGCAACCCGCTGCAGCGCTTCAATGTTGTTACCGACGACGCGCATTGGGTGCTACTGCTGGATTTAGACGGCTTCAAAGTTGTCAATGACAGCCTCGGGCATGCCGCTGGTGATGA
>JANNYO010000014.1:0-12375 GCA_031410115.1 Rhodanobacteraceae bacterium
GAAGCGGCGACGATCCTGCGTAGCCGCCGCTACCAGCCAGAGACCATCTATATTCCCTACAGCCAGCGAATTTTGGGTGGCTTGACGCGCGTCAACGCGGTGTTTACCGATCACAGTTTAGCCACGCGCTTATCTGGCCAGTATCCGGTGAGCACGGTGCATTCGGTGTTTCGCTACTTGCGCGAAAATATGCTGACCGCACGCGAAGTGGTGTTGGTGCCGATCGGCACAGCTGAGTTAGCAGGCGAATAATGTGCGCAGGGAATCGCGTCTCCAAAGGAATAGTGCATCATCGCGTTTTTATTGAAATGACCCCGAGGTACGATGAACTTTGCAGCCTACGACCGCGTGCGCGCGGTGCGTTATGACAGCCAAACGCTGACCCTGCTCGACCAGCGTGTATTACCGCTAGAAACCCGCTACCAAGCCTGCACGGATGTGGCGGCGGTGATTGCCAGCATCAACAATTTAACCGTGCGCGGCGCACCCGCAATTGGTATTGCCGCAGCCTATGGCGTGGTAATTTCTGCGCTTCACGCCAGCGGCTCGGATACGGATCGCATCCGTCAGATCGAGCTGGATTGCGCCGCACTCAACGCCGCGCGGCCAACGGCGGTAAATTTAGCCTGGGCGCTGGCGCGAATGCGCGAATGCTTTGCAATGAACGGCCCAGATCCCGAACATCTCTTGCAGCGTGCGCGGCAAATTGAAGCGGATGATTTGGCGGCAAATCACCGTATGGGGAAAATTGGTGCCGAGTTAATCGTCGCCGGCAGCGGCGTACTGACGCACTGCAACACCGGGTCACTCGCGACCGCAGGTTTTGGCACAGCACTGGGTGTGATTCGCGCGGGTGTGGCTATGGGGCGTATCGCCAACGTATTCGCCAGCGAAACCAGGCCGTGGCTGCAGGGCGCGCGGCTAACCGCGTGGGAATTACTGCAAGATGGCATTCCCGCGAAACTGATCGCCGATGGTGCGGGCGCGTATTTGATGTCCACCGGTGCTGTGCAGTGGCTGATTGTCGGCGCGGATCGCATTTGCGCGAATGGCGATACTGCCAACAAAATCGGCACGCTCAGCCACGCGGCGGCGGCAAAGTATTTCGGCGTCAAAGTTATGGTGGTGGCGCCGAGCTCTACTTTTGACGTACAAACCGCCAGTGGTTCTGACATTCACATCGAAGAACGCAACCCTGACGAGCTGCTCGAATACGCCGGTACGCGGGTCGCCGCACCCGGCGTACAGGCGTGGAATCCGGTGTTTGATGTCACGCCAGCGGCGCTGATTGACGTCATCGTCAATGAACACGGCGCGTTTGCGCCAGGCCAGGTGAAAGTGAGCGCTTTTGTGCCAGGACAGATTTAATCGGTTTTATCGCCCCGGCCCGGGGGTACACTTCGCGCTTTACGTTTTTTAGGAATTTCATTCATGCGACAAATTTGTTTCTACCCCGCCGTACTCGCCAGCTTGTTACTCGGCGCCTGCGCGCCTGAAAACGCCGTACGCGTGCGAAAACCTGAGCTGGTGCAAGCTACCGCAACGCCGGAGCAAAAGGCGCTAACACTGGCGACGCCGACTGGAATTACCAGTTTTGTATTGCCAAATGAGCTGGAAAAGCCACAAATTTTTGCCGCCGATTTAGTGCCTGGCAGCATGATTTCCGGGCCGCAGTTCGAGGTCGGCCCGAACATTGAATTCAAAGGCCACATCGCCGCATTTGAGGTGAAATCTGACTATGGCAGGCTCGACGCCGATTCGGTCGAACTGCTCGAACAGCGCATCACCGAAGTTGCGGCATTAGCAGAACTCGAGCGCATGACGGGCTTGAAAGTGTTCGGAAAATCCGCGCTCAATTCAGTCAAAGGCACTGGCACTGCGGTCTATAACGTGTTCCGCGACCCCGCCGCGACTGCGCGCGCCATTCCCGAGGGTATCCGTAACAAAGTCAGCAATACCTGGGCCAGTATCAAGCTCAAAACCAAAGAATTGGGCGACAGCGCGCGCAGCAAAATTCGCGGTGACGGTGCGCCACCAGAATTCAACGCCTTTTTGGCCGACCCACCGATTACGCCGGAAAAAACCTGGGAAGATCGCGCGCAATCGCAGGGCACTAAATTTGGCCTCAACTACATCGGCTACAACCGTGCGCGCCGCGATTTGACCAAAGAACTGGGCATTGATCCCTACACCAGCAATCCGCAAATTGAAGATCGCCTAGACGCATTCGCCTGGAGTTATTTGGCAGGCAGCGCCGGCACCGGCATCGTCGTGGGTGCACTCACAGGCGGCGTATCAGGCTTCATTATCGGCAAGTCGCGTAAAATTAATAAGCTTGTTTACGAATTGGCGCCGGAAGACGTGAAAAAACGCAACGCTGACGAGCTGAAAAAAGTCGGCATCGAAAGCGATACCGCACGTAATTTTTTACGCAACTCCATCTTTACGCCAACGCTGCAAACCGCTGTGGTCGATGAGATCACCGCGAACTGGCAGGCCGACGGCTGGAAGGATTTACTGCGCTATTTGCGCTACGTGGATTCCGAAATCGAGGCGCGTTTTATCGTAAACGCCCTACGTTTAGGCGCGGCGCAGCCCGATGACAACAAAGTAATCTCAGTGATGTTGGTAGGCGTCAATCCCGTTTTCGGGCTGCACGACGGCACGGTACTGGTGCCAGCACCGGTGGATTACGTTTATTACAACGACAAGTTCAAAGCCTTTTTAGGCGAACCCCAGCTGCGCGGCAAAACGGTGCAAATCGCCATCGCTGGCAAGCTGAGTCCGGAAGGCGAACGCGCAATTGCGGCGCGCGGTTGGGGCGTACAAAGCGGCGTCAGCTACGAAGGTGTTGCAAGCTACGCGCAGTAGGCTTTGTTTAGCGCTTGCGCGCGATTGCTATGAACCGATTAGGCAAAACATTCTGCATATTTCTGGGGCTTTACTTCGCGCTGATGGCATTGACATTTGGCGTCGGACGTCACTTAAGGCCCTGAGGTACCACATGATCTGAGTCTGGTCGATGCCAGGGATCCACGTGTGTCAATAAATCCAGCACACGATGGCGTTGCAGCACACGCAAGCGAGCGGCAACGGCGATATCGTGGCCGGCCTCAACGGTGATTGTGGCGTCCACCTCGATATGCGCGTCCACCACAATCATGTCGCCCATTTTGCGCGTGCGCACGTCGTGCACGCCCTGCACGCCGGGTGTCTCCGTCAGGGTTTTGCGGATTGCTGCGACCTCGCTTTCGTTCACCGCACGATCCATCAAATCATGCAGCGCATCCCACCCGAACCCCCAGCCCATTTTCACAATCATCAGCCCGACAATTAGCGCAGCAATCGGATCCAATATTGGGTAACCAGCTAGATTCCCAATGATGCCAATACCCACGACCAGGGAAGATGCCGCATCCGAACGCGCATGCCAGGCATTTGCCACCAGCATGCTGGACTTGACGCGTTTAGCGACACGGATCATGTAGCGAAACAACAGCTCCTTCGCCAGCAGCGCCACACCCGCCACCACCAGTGCCGCGATGTGCACGGTTTGAATCGTCTCCGGCGCTTCTAACTTGCGAAATGCGGCAAACAGCATGGCGAAACCGACGCTGAGCAAAATCAACCCCAAGACGAGCGAAGCCGCTGTTTCAAAGCGTTGGTGACCGTACGGGTGCTCAGTATCGGCGTCTTTTTTACTGTGGTGCCCAGCAAACAACACGACAAAATCTGAGACTAAATCAGACAGCGAATGAATTCCGTCGGCCACCAATGCCTGAGATTTTGCCAGTACGCCAGCGCTAATTTGCAATGCCGTCAGCGCAATATTGATGCCCACACTGACCCAGGTACTTTGCTGCGCCGCCGAGATCAGCTCCGCGCGGCTATGCGTGGCATGCTCGGCATCATCGGGGATTTCATTAAACTTCATTGGGTGATACTCATGGTTTGGGGCGATGCGAAACCGGCGCAATGCACATTTAGATTTCGCGATAAACGACACGGAAAAACACGATGAAGCGACATTTTTCAAACTCTTTACGCACGTTTGCTTTGGTTTTCGCGGCGTTGAGTGTAACCGCCTGCACACCCGCGCCGGATGGCACCATTACAAAACCAATTGACACCCAATCTCTGGCGCTGTTAACCGTAACCCCGAGCGTGACAAATCCATTGCGCGCGTGGGATGGCGTCATCGAAGCGCGGCAAAGCGCAACTCTGCGCGCACAAACTGCTGGCCAGATCACCGCGTTCGCAGTTGATGTCGGTGATCGCGTTCAGGCCAGAGCGGTACTCGTACAAATCAATGATGTGGAGCCGCGCGCAGCGCAAAAGCGCGCGCAGGCGGCGCTGCAGGCAGCGCAGGCACGAGCGACCCAAACAGATGGCGATTTCAAACGCATGCAGAGCTTGCTGCGCGAGCACGTCGTATCGAATGCGCAGCTGGAACAATCCTTAGCTCAGCGCGATACCGCACAAGCCAACCTTGCTGCGCAGCGTGAAGCGCTTGCACAAGCGACGCAAAATTTAAGCTACAGCAGCGTGCGCGCGCCGTTTGCCGGCGTGATCAGCGCGCGTGCGGCAGACGTCGGCGAAATCGTCGCACCTGGAACTGAGCTGATCACGCTCAATGCGCCGTCGCTGTTACGGGTTAGCTTAAATCTGCCGAGTTCTGTTGCCGATTCCTTGGCAGGGCTGACTGAGCTGCACGTGCAGGCGAATAACGACTACACCCTGCGCGTCAATAACATCGTTATTTTCCCAAGCAGCGACGCACTAAGCCACACGGTAACCGTGCGCGCAGATTTAGTCGCCGATAGCGCCGCGCTAAAACCTGGCATGACCGTAAAAGTGCTGTTGCCGCAGCCGCAAGCAGATGCGCCCAGCGCCGAAATATTCGTCCCAGAAAGTGCGGTGATCCAACGTGGCGAAGTGTCGGGCGTTTATGTTGTTAGTAAACAAACTATTTTTTTACGCCAAGTTCGACTGGGTCGAAACCGCGACGGCGCGGATTTAAAAACGCCAAACCGCGACGTACAAATCTTATCTGGCTTGGACGCAGGGGAAGCCATTGCCGCCGATCCACTCGCCGCCAGCTTGCGTTTGACTGACGCCCAATGAGCGGCAGTATTGAACTGGGTATTTCTGGGCGTATTGCGCGCGCATTTCAAAACAACCCGTTGACACCAATTTTGGCGCTCGCGGGGCTGTTGCTTGGCCTGCTTGCGGTATTGATAACGCCGCGTGAGGAAGAGCCCCAGATTGATGTGACGATGGCGAATATTTTCATCGCCTTCGAGGGCGCAAGTGCACACGATGTTGAGTCCCTGGTGGCATTTCCGTATGAGCAAAAGCTTGCTGAAATCGAAGGCGTCAAACACGTCTATTCGGTTAGCCAGCCGGGAATGGCTGTGTTTACGGTGGAGTTTATCGTTGGCATACCGCGCCAAGATGCGCTGGTGCGTTTGTACAACCAAGTGCAGGCCAATCTGAATTGGGCGCCGGCAAATTTGGGCGTAAGCACGCCATTGGTTCGCCCGATGGGTATTGATGATGTGCCGGTAATGGCGCTTAGTATTTGGAGTGACAACGCAAAAAATGGGCCGGTTGAATTGGCCCAGGTTGCACACCTGTTGGAAGGCGAATTCAAACGCATACCGGGCACGCGTGACGTTTACAGCATTGGCGCGCCCGAACGCGCGATGGTCGTGCTAATGGACGCCACCCAGCTAGCAACATATGGCCTAACTGTTGCCGATTTATCGCAAGCCCTGATTGCGGCCAATTTAGTGCAGCACGCTGGTGATCGAGTGAACCAAACTGCGACACCGATAACGCTAGGAAGCTACCTAGCGCAAAAATCTGATGTCGCGCCAGTGATCGTAGGCATAAAAAACGGCAAGCCAATCTATCTTTCTGAGGTGGCGACATTTATTGACGGCAGCGATCTGCCTACACAGTATGTCTGGCACGGTGTACCCAGCGGCAAAGCGCATCGTCCGCAAACCGGCATGGCACCCGCGGTAAGCATTGCCATTGCGAAAAAACCGGGGGCAAATGCCAGCGATATCACCCGCGCCGTCCGCGCCCGCATCGAGTCATTAAAAGGCAACGTGATTCCGCAGGGCATAGAAGTCAGCATCACCCGTGACTACGGCAAAACCGCAGACGATAAAGCGCAAAAATTGATCCAAAAACTCGCGTTGGCAACGCTGTCAGTCGTGCTTCTGGTGCTGTTTGCGCTCGGCTCACGTGCGGCAATTGTGGTCGGCATTGCAGTACTGATTACCCTCGCTTTGACGCTGTTTGCCTCCTGGGCGATGGGCTTTAGCACCAATCGGGTGTCGCTTTTCGCACTGATTTTTTCGATTGGTATTTTAGTTGACGACGCGATTGTGGTGGTGGAAAACATTCATCGCCACTTAGGGTTAAAGGGCGCAAATGGTGCCCGCAAAACACTGCTTGAGGCGATTGCACCGGCAGTTGACGAAGTCGGCGGCCCAACAATTTTGGCGACGTTTGCGGTGATCGCCGCATTAATGCCGATGGCATTTGTGAGCGGTTTAATGGGGCCCTACATGCGGCCAATTCCGATCAATGCCAGTGCTGGCATGCTGCTATCGCTCGGCGTTGCATTAATCGTAACGCCCTGGCTATGCGCCAAACTGTTGGGCGAAAAAGTACTGCCAGAACCGGTTGAAAACGCCCGCACCGTAATCTCAGCGCAGACAATTGCGCAATCTAGGCAAGATCGGTTTTTCACGCGCGTCATGCAGCCTTTTTTATTTGGCGCGAACGCTGCACGCAATCGTTGGCTGCTTTTTGGCGGGATTTTTGTCTTGCTGATTGCTTCAGCGAGCTTAGCGGTGGCGCAAAAAGTGGTTTTGAAAATGCTACCGTTTGACAACAAGTCTGAGTTCCAAGTGGTGTTGGATATGCCGGAAGGCAAAACTTTAGAAGACACCCAGCGCGTTTTAGTTCAGCTCGGTGCGGCGCTCGCAAAAGTGCCAGAGGTTCTTGATTTCCAAGGCTATGCCGGCACGTCCGCGCCAATCAATTTTAATGGCTTGGTGCGCCAATACTATTTGCGCAAGGCCAGCAACAGCGGCGACTTACAGGTCAACTTAGTCGACAAACATTTGCGGACACGTAAAAGCCACGACATCGCCGCTGCGATTCGCCCGGAACTGAGCGCCATTGCTGCGCGCTACGGCGCATCGGTTAAAGTAGTTGAGGTGCCGCCAGGGCCACCGGTATTGGCGCCATTGGTGGCCGAGCTATACGGCCCAGATGCCGAAAAAAATCAGCAGATCGCCAACGAACTGCTGCGCACGTTTCGCGCCACACCCGGCATTGTCGATATTGACAGCACGCTCAGCGCCAAATCTAGCCGCGAAGTTGTGGTGATTGACCGTGCACGCGCCGCACTGTTGGGCATAAGCCAAGCCAGCATTGTGGCTACGATCCACACTGGCTTGGCCGGCGCAGACGTCAGCTATCTGCGTGATGGCAATGCGAAGTTCCCGATCCCGATTCGGCTGCGTTTGAACGCCGCAGATCAAAGCGCCATGACGAGTTTGCTAGCGCTGCATGTGCGCTCCGCTGCCGGTAATTTGGTGCCGGTATCGGAACTGGTGTACGTGCAAAAAAGCGCCTGGGACGGCGCGATCCACCATAAAGATCTCTTGCCAGTAATCTATCTCACTGGCGATGAATCCAGCACCTTGGATAGCCCGCTGTATGGCATGTTTAGCATCGTTAGTAAACTCAGTAAAAATAACGTCGCTGGAATATCGCTGGCACAATACTTCTTCACCCAACCTGCCGGTGCGGAGCGATTTTCGCTTAAATGGGACGGCGAATGGCAAATCACTTTTGAGACGTTTCGCGATATGGCGCTGGCCTATTGTGCCGGGCTGATGTTGATTTATTTGCTGGTACTCGGGCAGTTCCGTAGCTACCTGGTGCCGCTGATTATCATGGCACCGATCCCGCTTACGGTGATCGGTGTAATGCCCGGGCACGCGCTGTTGGGCGCGCAGTTCACCGCAACTTCTATGATCGGCATGATCGCGATGGCGGGCATCATTGTGCGTAATTCCATCCTGCTGGTGGATTTTATCGAGCAAGCGATTGCCAGCGGCGTCGCACTTGAACAGGCCGTGATCCAGGCGTGCGCGGTGCGCGCGCAGCCGATCATTCTGACCGGCCTTGCGGCAATGCTGGGTGCTTTTTTCATTCTGGACGACCCGATTTTCAACGGCCTAGCGGTTTCGCTGATCTTTGGCATTTTGGTGTCTACGCTGCTGACTTTGGTGTTGATTCCTTTGCTATATTTTATTTTGATCACTGCCAAAGTTCGTAGAAAGCGACCACTTTATTGAACATCCCATACTTGCGATTTGTTCGCGCGGTCCGTTGCCGGTTAGCGCGATTTGTCGCACGGCATTGACAAGCTCGGGCTCGCGCCAGCTCGGTTTGCTTTGGCGAAACTTGAAACTCAAGCTCGATTCCCCCATGCCGGCGTCATCAAGTCGTCCCCGATATTGCAATTGGCCATGACTATTGACTCCGAAACGGGAATGCAAATGCAACGATTGAGTAAAACGCTTTCCTGGTTACTGCGGCATGGTGCAGTGGAATGTCAGCTTGATCTAGATCCTGAGGGCTTCGCCCGCTTGGACGCGGTGATCGATATTTTGCGCGCGCGCGGGGTCAATGCCACGCGCGAAGAAATAGCGAACTTAGCGGCTGCGGGCGATCCGCTAAAGCAGCGATTTAGCATCGCGGGGGACGAGATTCGTGCCAATTACGGTCATAGCTCGGGCACTGAAGTTCGCTATGTCGCAGCAGTACCACCGAATGCGCTTTTTCACGGCACTACAGCGGCGGCATTCGCGCAAATTCAAATGACGGGTTTGCAGCCGATGCAGCGCGAATTCGTGCACCTGACAACGGACATCGCGTTGGCCAAAATTGTTGCCATACGCCGTGGCGCGCCCTTCATTGTGCAAGTTGACACCGCCACCGCGTGCAGCGAGGGCGTCATTTTTTATCGCGCGAACACAAACTTCTGGCTAAGCAAATCCGTTCCGACAAAATTCTTGAGCTTGCACAACGGATCACTTCAGGTTTGAAACAAAAAATCGTGTTGACCAACGCATGCGCAACAATTCAAAGCTGGTCGTGCTATTTCAAGACAGCTTTGATCTGCGGGCTTCGGATCAATTTTCGCTGATAGTGCGCTGCGGTCTGTAAGTTCTCCAGCTTGACGAAACGCGCGGCTCCAGCGTGGTTTGTTTGGCTTGGCAAACGAACCAAGGGCAAATTTGTCCGCCAGGTCTAATTAACCGCCGCCGAGCTGTTCCCTACCCACCAATTCCCGATACGCCGCCAACGTCAAGAAATTTGGGAACTCGATCCCAAAGATGAGCGTGGCAAGCATCGTTTGCGCCTGATCCAAATCCGTCACAGGAATTTTTAGCACATTGGCCGCGTCGACTGCGGCGCGCTCAGCCAGCAGCAATGTTTCGATCAATGCGCGGTCAATCGCGCGGCCGTCGTCCAATTTCGCCTGATGTTTATGCCAGTGCCAAAGCTGCGCGCGGCTAATTTCGGCGGTGGCGGCGTCTTCCATCAAATTGTGGATTGGCACGCAGCCCGAGCCGCCTAGCCACGCAGCTAAATATTGCAGGCCGACATTAATATTATTGCGCAGGCCAGTTTCGGTGATGCTGCCCGGCTGCGGCGCTAACAGCTCAGCCGCGCTGACCTGTACTTCGCTGCGCAGTTTGCTCAGCTGGTTTGGACTTGGCATGTGCTGATCAAAAATGGCCTGCGCAATCGACACCAGCGCCGGGTGCGCAACCCAGGTGCCGTCATGGCCATCACCGGCTTCGCGTTCTTTGTCGGCGCGCACTTTATTCAGTGCGATGGTGTTGGCATCGTCGTTGTTTTTAATCGGAATTTGCGCCGCCATGCCGCCCATCGCGAACGCGCCGCGCCGGTGGCAGGTTTGAATCAGCAGCTGCGAATAGGCGCGTAAAAAGCCGCCCGCCATCGTCACCTGCGCGCGCTCGGGAAGCACGCGGCTGGCATCGTTTTGGAAGGCGCGGATGTAGCTGAAAATATAGTCCCAGCGGCCACAATTTAAGCCGACGATATGATCTTTGAGCTCGAACAAAATTTCGTCCATCTCAAACGCTGCCAGAATCGTTTCAATCAACACCGTGCACTTGGTCGAACCCTGCGCTAAGCCCAAATAGTCTTCAGCAAAATCAATGACTTGATTCCACAGCCGCGCTTCTAAGTGGGATTCGAGTTTAGGCAAATAAAAATATGCGCCGGTGCCGCGCGCAAGCGCTTCGTGCGCGTTGTGGAACAAAAACAGGCCAAAATCAAATAGCGCACCGCTGATGGGCTTGCCTTGAAAAGTGACGTGCGCCTCGTCCAAATGCCAGCCGCGCGGGCGCACCATCAGTGTCGCAATGTTCGGATTTAATTGATAATTTTTGCCTTCCGGGCTTTGATAGCTAATCGTACGGCGCACCGCCGCGAACATGTTGAGCTGGCCCTCGATCACGTTGCACCAAGAGGGCGCGTTGGAGTCTTCAAAGTCTGCCATGAACACTTTTGCGCCGGAATTCAACGCATTGATCACCATTTTGCGCTCAACTGGGCCGGTGATTTCGACTCGGCGGTCGGTCAAATCGGCGGGAATTGCCCGCACCTTCCAGTCGCCTGCACGAATCGCTGCGGTTCCACTTAAGAAATCGGGCAGCGCACCGGCGTTTAATTGTTGCTGACGCAGCTGGCGTCTAGCCAACAAAACGCCGCGTTCGGCCTCGAATTTACCGATTAATGCACTTAAAAAATCCAACGCAGCGGGCGTCAAAATGCGAGTGGCACCTTCGATTTCCGGGGCGTTGATACTTAAGTGAGCGTGATTTAGCTGCATGACGTGGCTTCGGGCTGGGGGCTGGGCGCGCAGCGTAGCGGTAAAATTCTTGAGCGCACAAGCCTAACGATTCAATCGCGTGTCGCTGCAATAACCTGCTTGGCATCTGTGCCGACGACATCACGCACCAGTTTTGGCAATAAAAATCCCGGCAGCGCCGCTGCCATTTCGTGATAGATGCGATGCGCGTCCACGTCGCTGACGGCAAAATGCGCACTGCCGGAAACTGGGTCAAGCAGGTTCAAGTAATACGGCAACACGCCTGCGGCAAAAAGCGCCTCGGAAAGCGCGATTTGGCAGGCACTCGAGTCATTCACGCCGCGTAGCAATACGGCTTGATTCAGCAACGTAACGCCCGCCCGCTTGAGTGCGCGCATCGCTGAGCACAGTTCACTGTCCGCCCATTCGTTCGCGTGATTGCTGTGCACCACCATAATCAATGACACTTTGACATCTTCTACCCAGCACAAAAAATCGGCGTCGATGCGCGCGGGCAGCACGATTGGGGTGCGGGTGTGGACACGCAAACGGGTGATTTGCGGCAGCGCCAACAGGGCATCGGTCGTCCGCCGCAGGCTTAAGTTGTCTAGCGCCAACGGGTCGCCGCCGGACAGGATGACTTCGTTGATCTTTGGCTGTAGCTGTATGTATTGAATCGCCTCGGCCAGCGCACTCGGGCTTAAACTAGCCGCCGCGTAGGGGTATTCCCGGCGAAAACAATAGCGACAATTGACCGCGCAAGTGCCCGAGGCAATCAACAGCGCACGCGAGGCATATTTGTGAATTAGGCCCCGGCTGGGGCTGTTTGCCAGATCGTCCACTGGATCGGATTTGAAATGGGCCGCCAACACACGCTCAGCCATGCGCGGCAACACTTGTGCCAATAGTGGGTCAAGCGGGTCGCGTTTTTGCATGCGCTTGGCAAAACTCATCGGCACGCGCAGGGGGAATTTTGCCGCGTGATCGAGGTCAAGTTGCGCCATGAGCGATGTCGAATCCAGCTGCAAAAACGCCAATAAATCGGGCCATTTAGTGAATGAGTCGCGCCATTCCTGCTTCCAATTGGCGCTGGAGGCCGCATTTTCCTGTGTGCGCAAATCGCTTGATTTCAAATGCTCTGGTGAGGCGACTTCGCGGCGGTTTGCGGCTATCATGTGGCCTCATTTTTATCAGCGTTCATGCGGCGAAGCTTAGCGAGCTGCGCTTGAACGAATCACATTAACAAAAATTTTCGCGAAGGATTACCCATGGGCAGCGTCAACACCAATGAATTTAAGAGCGGCGTCAAAATCCTAATCGACGGTGACCCGTATACGATTCTGGAGAACGAAATGGTCAAGCCCGGCAAGGGCCAAGCCTTCAACCGTGTGCGCGTGAAAAATCTGAAGACCCAGCGGGTGGTGGAAAAAACCTGG
>JANNYO010000015.1:0-6879 GCA_031410115.1 Rhodanobacteraceae bacterium
TCCGGGTTTTCTGATTCAAGCGGCGGTTTCGTCTGGACTAAAACGAATACACCAAGTTGGTGGTGAATAAGCGGTCGGTTTTGCTAACGCCAGGTGCAACATCCGAGTTGCGGCGCAACTGGAAACCAACTTTAACAGCGAATGCGTCCGACATTTTGACCGCAAGACCCAGGTCATTTTGCATGAACTTGTTGTTTGAGCCCGCTTCCAGCAAGAAAGTGTCATACAACGCAGTGTTTTCATTGATTTTGTGGCTAAAATCTATCTTGCCACGCAAAATAGCATCGCCATCTTTGCCGAAACTGGTGCGACGAATAACCAACGGTGTGGTCGTTACGATCGTGAATTGATCCTGCAGTTGGGTGCGACGATAGCCAGCACCAATTTCAAACAAAAGCGTGGTTGGCTCTTCTTTGATTGCATAGAAACCGTAACCGGCACCGGCAATCGTCTGATTGCGATAAGCGCCGAACTTGTCGTTTTCGTAGCGCAAGTTGCCATAAACATAGGAGGTGTCGGACAGTTTGTAGCCGGAAGTCCAGCCTGCGTCATAACGCTGCGCGGTCTTCAAGCCGCCGGTTTTAGCCTGCAAAATGCCCAAGCCAAACTCATGCTTCCAAGCGTCCGATTCTTGCGTCAAGCCCAGCTTGCCGTTGATGTTGGTGGTGTCGGTATTGCCGCCGGTGATGGCTAAGCCGAATTCGCCGACGCCTTTCCATTCTTGCGCCTGTGCGGAACAGGCGAGCGCTAAAGCACAACAAAGGACTAAATTTTTCATGGACTACTCCAGTGGCGGCGCTGCGCGCCTGATTTAAGTTTGAATTGGGACGTGTGAAATGGATAAATGAAGCGAGGTTTGTATCGACAACGCGTCCAGTTTTGCCCGTCCAGACTGAACAAGTGGTGAAATTTTGCCCTGCCGTCAGTCATGCTGTTCAGGCTAAAAGCTCAGTCGCTTAACGTTTAAACATCCAATTTTGGCGCAGTTGCCCGATAAAAATCTTTAAAATTCATCGGGTTAGCGTCGCAGTTCCAATACCAGCCATTAGCAACTAAATTGCAAATATTTGCAACATTCAGCTGGCGCGCTTAGGTCGTTGGAAAATGTTCCATGGAAAACGCGACACGATCAGCGGCATCGCGCGCAAGTTCGGTCAGGTCTTCAATCTTTTTCAAGCGATGCCCTAGACCATTGCCATTCGCCATTTGGATCGCCAAGCCTGGGCGCGCGTTGAGCTCTAAAATCATCGGGCCGAAATCCCGATCCAACACAATATCAACGCCTACATAGCCCAAACCGCTGAGTGCAGAGGACTGCGCGGCAATCATCATCAGCTCGTGCCAGCGGGGAATTTGCAGCCCAATGATGCTCTGATCGGTGTCTGGATGCTCACTTATGCGCTCGCCATGCCAAACGCCGCGCTTGGTTAGGCCAGTGGGCAAATCAATGCCGACACCAATCGCGCCCTGGTGCAAATTGGCTTTGCCGTCCGACTGGCGGGTGGGCAGGCGAATCATGCCCATCACCGGATAGCCTTTGAACACGATAATGCGCACGTCCGGTACGCCTTTGTAGCTGACGTGATCGAAAATCGGATCGAACTGCACGCAATATTCCACCAGCACATGGTCGGGCTGGCCGCCGAGCGAATACAGCCCGCTCAATGCGTTTGAGATGTGGTGATTGAAATCTTCGCGGTTGATGTAGGAGCCGGAGCTTTTACGAAATAGCTCACCCTTACGCCCGGTTATGACCAAAATCCCGTCGCCACCCGAACCATGCGCGGGCTTAACGACGAATTGATTTTTGTCCTTGATTTTCTCGTGTACCTCGGCGATTTCGTGCTCTTCGCGCACCAGCGCGTACAGCTCGGGCACCGGCAGGCCGTGCGCAATTGCCATCTGCTTGGTAATCACTTTGTCGTCAACGCGCGGATAATATTTGCGCTCGTTGTACATCAAAATAAAATCGGCGTTGCGTTGGTTCAAGCCAACTAAGCCAATTTCTTTCAGGCGTTTTGCAGTGCGGATTAGGCTTGCGATCATGGTGTTTGTTCCAAAATTTCTTTCAGCTGCAACGTTAATTCAGTGATTTCTGGGCAGCGGGTTTTGACGGTGTTCCAGTTTTTTAGGGCTTCGCGCATGAGTTCGACGCGGCCCCCGCCGATGCGCTGCTGTAATTTCTTTTTGCTTAAAAACGGCTGGAAGACATCCTCTTTTAAGCGGTGGTGATTTCGGATCGATTGCCATTCGCCGCCAATTTCGGCAGCAAATCCAGCCAGCAGCCAAGCCTCAATTTCCGGCGCAATTGCTACGCTTGCTAAACGCACTCCAGCGCTCAAAACTTTTCCACGCAGATGCGGGATATCGCGAACGCAATCCGCATCCTGCAAGAAAATCCACACAGGATGGGATCTTCGGAACGCTTCAAGATCGTTTGCAACTTTATCGTAGGCGTCCGCATGTCCCCTGACGCGTGGGTTGAAGAGCGCCGATATTTTTGCATTGGGACGGCCTAAATCATCAAATATTCGACGCATTACCGGAAGCGCAATGTATTGGTCTACAAGCGAATCTTCCAAAATAAGCAAGACGTTCAAACTCACAGCGTCTGTTCCAAATAGCCCTCGGCGAACAGCTCTTCGATGGGCGTGTTTTTCAGCGCGTCCATTAGAAATCCATGTTCACCGCAGCTTTTAACTTGACTGGAGCCGTCTTCACCTCGGTAGAAAATTTGTGTGGCCGCCAATTCTTCTTGACTTAACCAAGCCAGTAACCACGGTGCGTGGGTGGTAACAATGACTTGCGTGCCGTTCGCCACGAATGCCCGCAACAGTTCCAACACCAAGCGCAAACGCGCCGGGTGCATGCCGTTTTCTATTTCTTCGATGCAAACAACGTTTGGTTTTTGGCGCTGAAACAGCGCGACAACCATGGCTGCAAAACGCAACGTGCCATCGGAAAGTGCTGGCGCACCCATCCAACCCCCGTGCTTTTCTACAACACCAAACAGTACGTCTTCGACAGCGCCTTCACGGGTTTCAATGCCTGAAATTTGGTCTGGCCTAAGCTCGCTAAGCCAGTCTACAAACGCTTGCTTGGATTTAGAATCAGAACAAATTTGATGCGCTATTGCTGAAAAACCGTAGCCGTTGCTATTCAATTGAAGCCGGCCGCTATCCAAGCGATTATATTTTCGAAGTATGTCAGGAACCAAATTCAGCACTTGGACACGCCCAAGATTTCGCAAAAACCCGGAAACTAATTGCTCGGGAACAGCACGTGAAACTGGCTGCTTTGGGTCTTCGAAATCAAAGGACTCAACGTGATCTTGATACGTATTTTGGATCATTGCACCGTGCTTGAAGCTTCGAAACCCGCCGCGAATTGCAGTTACAAAGCCATCGTCACCATCAACTGCAATGCGTGGATCAATGCCACGCCAAAGACGGTCACAAAGTTCCAGTGCCTCAACAAAATTACTTTTCCCACTGCCATTCGCACCAATCAGCACCGTCAGCGGCGCTAGCTTCACCGTGGCATCGGTGAAGCTTTTAAAGCCCTGCAAACGCACCGATGTCAACATCGCTATTTCGCCAAACTCTTAAAACGCGTCAGCTCAGTCAAACGGTAGCCCGAGTAGCGCCCGATCAGTAATGTCAGCGCAAATAGCACCAACAGCAGCTCGGGGAAGACGAAGAACAAATGCTTGAGCGGCTCCCAGCTCATCACCAAATACGCCAAACATGCCGTGGCAAGCGAGCCAAAACCCTGGCGCAGCGCATGCCCTGGGCCGCGTTCGTCCCAAGCGACGCACATGCGTTCAATGGTCATGGCCATGATCACAATCGGAAATAGCGCCACGCTCATACCCACGTCATAGCCCAAGCGGTTGCTTAAGATCGACACGAATGCCATCAGCATCACCACCAAAATCAGCACCGCTGTTAGCCTCGGCACCAGCAACAGGCGTATTTTTTCCATGAAAAAACGCACCAGCAAACCTAAGCCGACGATGGTGATAAACAGCACCACGCCGCTGAGCAATTTAGTCTTATCAAAGGCCAGCGCGATCAGCACCGGCATAAAGGTGCCGAAGGTTTTAATACCGACGACATTGCGCAGCAGTAGCATGATAAACGCGCCGACCGGCACCATCAGCAGCAAGCGATAGTTCGCCTGTACGCTGGCGGGCAAGGACAGCAGCGAATAATTCAACAAGCGCCCGTCACGCACATCGGTGCGGCGTTGCGCCACGGTCAGCGCATCGGACAAATCCGGCAATGCGGCGAATTCTATGTTGGCATCTGGATCGGCAGACACGCTCAGAATGGGCTTGTCGGATTTGCTCCACAGAAAAAAATCTTCCGGAAAGCCGAGCTCGCCATTCGCCAAATTGATCGTTAGCCATTGCTCGCCATCGTGCACCTGCAAAAACGGCGTGAGCGTTTTGCTGGGCTCTTCATCGGCAAGCGGAAAGCCCTGCGCCACGCGCGCGCTGATGTTGCGCAGGCCAAGGGCTGAGGCAAAAAATCGCGCGCGCGCAACCGGCGCTTCGCGATCACGCATTAAAATTTCCGCCTCGTCGCCTAAGTTTTCGCCAGCAAAGCGGCGTACGAATTCACGCGCGAAACCTATTGAATTGGCGGAACCCTTGTCCACGCGATCAAAAATAGTTTCCAGTGCCGCGCGCGATGGCTCGTCCAACTGCGGCGGTAGCGCGATTTTCGCTTTGGACGTATCGGGCGGAATATTGGCGCTATCGCGAATAACATCCGCACGGTAATACAGCGCTTGGCGTCGTTTCACGCTCGTGCTGGTCGACCATTCCGATACCCGACCCGAGTCGCTGCCGTAGTCGTGCGCATATTCGCGCGAAATCAAATTTTCCCCGACGATGGCAAAACCGGGCGTTTCGCCTTTGCCCATACTCGGCACGTGCAAAGTGATGGTATTCGGGCCGCCGTCGCTTTGAATCTCAATGCGCGCTTCAACGGTCCAAACTTGCACTTGCTCGTTCGGCGTCAGCGGGAATTTCAAAACACGCCACTTGTAGAACATGCCACTTAAGCCAATTGCAGCAATGACCAGGGCCAAAAGGTATAAGCCAGATTTTTTCATACGCTCAAGTCGTCACATTAGTCAGTTGAGTATAACGAGTCTCGCCGAACAGGCGAAACGGAAGATGTGACTCGCCGAACAGGCGAAACGGAAGATGTGACTCGCCGAACAGGCGACACGGAGGATGTGACTCGCCGATCAGGCGACACGGGGGACACTGCTGTCAAAACCAAAGCTATCCAACCCACGATATGACTTAGTAAGTTCCTCACTAACGTACAGCAAAGCACACTAATCTGGCGTCAGCGAGCTATCCATATCAAACGTGCCCAGACGGACTCAAACCTGCCCAGAGCCCCGCCCATGCGCGCAACGTCAAATTGCGTTGGTTTTACGATTCGTATTTTTCGGCCTAAATGTCTTACACTGCCCGCCTCGTATTTAACTTAACGGAAATCCTTATGATAAAGCTGTTCTTAACCTCTATTGTGTTTGCAAGTTCCGCTTTCGCTTCTGTACCAACTGATCGTTTTGATCCGAGCGAAGCGATCAACACAACGTTGCCTTCGGGTGCGCCGCCGCGCGTACCTACTGCGGTATTGTTTGATCAAGGCCCGCTTACGAACCAAACTGATGGAACACCGCCAACGCCCGTTAGTGCGTTAACTACCGCAGCGCCATTCACCTACAGCACTTTGGGTTTTTCGGCCGCTGGCGCACAACGCACTGCCGATGATTTTGTTGTGCCAGCTGGTCAAACTTGGACAGTTGACTCAGTCACTGTTTATGCTTACCAAACAGGTGCTGCAGGCGTGACTTTGAATGGCGCGACGCTGCGCCTATGGAATACAACCCCTACTGCCGCCGGATCGACTATCTTCGGTGACACAACGACGAATCGTTTTTTAAGCGCGAGTCTATCGGGTGCGTTTCGTGTTTCCGATTCCAGCGCTGCGAATTTAGCTGGTCGAACGCGCGCGCTCCAGGCTTTGCGAATTGCTGTGTCACCCGCAGCTGTCTTGCCGGCTGGTACCTATTGGATTGATTGGAACACCGCAGGCACCGCAGCTTCTGGACCCTTTGCGCCGCCAGTAGTTCCAGTGTCAGCGGCGCCGACTGCAACCGGCAACGCGATTCAATTCGACGGAACGACCTGGAACCCTCTTAAAATCGGTTTAGCTATCGATCCGGCAGCTGGTCCTCTTACTGGCCCGCAACAAGGGATGCCTTTCATCATTGAGGGAACTACTGGTGCTATTGGTGCACCAACAATCACGCCAGTCACACCCGCAGGCGCTGTCTCGTTCACTTTGCCAGCAACAGGCTCTTTTGTGTTTAACAACGCCGTCGCTGCGACTTCGTCTGGCACAGTTGCTTGTACGATCGCTGGCACTGGTTTTACCGTTGTGCCAACGACCACGCAAACCATCGCGCCCGGCGCAAGCACAACCTTCACCGTAAGCGCAGCAGCCCCAGGTACCGGAACCTTGAGTTGCGCAATACAGGGTGTGGCAACGCCCGTAGTTTATAACTTGAGCGCAGGTGCGCCGGCGGTGCTCGTTCCGACGCCAACTCTGGGCCTTTGGAGCACATTGGCTTTGTTGATGGCTTTAGGCTTATTCGGCGCACTCGCGGTGCGTCGTTTTAGCTAACATCTAGCGCTTAAGTTTGACAATAAAGCCCTCAATATTGAGGGCTTTTTTACGCTTGTTGTTTCATCACAGCAAAATTTAAGAAGATAGTCGCGTAAGCCGCTGACGGTCGGGCTGGGCCTTTTGCTTGACCGCTACGGTTGTACACGTCGTGCGACCTTTTGTG
>JANNYO010000016.1:0-8230 GCA_031410115.1 Rhodanobacteraceae bacterium
GTTGGCGATAATTGTTCGCCAGCACCGCAGCTGGCCCGGGTGATGCTGGTGCTGCACCCATACAGCCATTGCCGATAGCGCCAAAGCACTGTTCGGCTGGGTAGACTGAGAACGCCTGTGCCGCCGTGCCATTGCAGTTATACATTTGCAACGGCGTGCCGTTTTGAAACTGGCTGGTTTTGACGTCCAGGCAGCGGTTATTGGCACCCCGAATTTCACCGGCGGCAGTGCGTGTCCAGCGCTGTGCCGCAACACCGACGCAGCTAGACAGCACAACCGGATCGGCATTATTCGTGCCTCCGGTCAAACACTTCAGTTTGGCTTTGATTTCACCACTCGGCAAAATACCAAATTTTTGATTGGCGTTATCAAAGCCACATGCCCAAAGCTGGATCGGAGTGCCATTGTTGCTACTGCCGTTTTTTAAATCTAAACAAAGCGTGGCGTTGTTGCGCACGGTAATGTTGTCGGCGATTGCCATGTAAGAAGTCAGAGCGAACGCAAGCGCGATTAAAATTTCTTTCATAATGATCCTAATCATAATTTCGGTTAAATTTTCTGCCGAAGCGAACCAAAGCAAAGTGATCGATGCGGTGCAGCGATGCTCGGCTATTGGGCCGCAGGGTGATTGCAAAAAACCGATTACTGATTGCAAAAAACTGCCCTACACGTGCACGAATAACCACATGATTACCGTTAGACTCAGCCACCGTGGCGCCTGTTCGGTGCAACGCAAACGCCCGTGTCGCCGAGCCGGCGAGACGCACTAGAAAGTTTCGACACAGCGAGCCATCGTGACTACAAAAATTGCCCGTTATCAAACCGCCGCGCGTTTTGGTGCGAATCGCAAACTTGATTTAGAAAGCGTGCTCGCGGCACTGGTGGAAGATCGCTTGTTGTCGGTAAGCGACGCCGACAAAGTGCGCGGCGACGTGCGCATTGCACGCGGCGGACTTGAGCTGCACCCGCTGGTGGTGATTGCCAATTTGAAACTTTACAACCAGCAGCAATCCGGCAAAACCCTGACGCTGGAGTCGCTGACGGAATGGCTGGCTGAGCAAGCGGATCTGCCTTATCTAAAAATTGATCCGATGAAGATCAAACTGTCGGAGGTGACCGAAGTCATCGGCCAAGCGTACGCGCAGCGCTACAAACTGCTGCCGATTGGTCGCGACGAAGGCAGTGTGACCTTTGCCACCAGCGAGCCGTTCTATCGTTTGTGGGAAGCTGATCTGCATCAAATATTGCGCCGTGAGATCAAGCTGGTTGTGGCAAGCCCGTTGGATGTCAATCGGTTTTTGATGGAATTTTATGGTGTTACCCGCTCAGTCAAGCGCGCGAAAGATGCGAAAGATCAAAGCGCAGAGGCGAAATCAACACTGTTGAATTTCGAGCAACTGCTGGAGTTGGGCAAAGCAGGCGTCGGCGCTGACGACCAGCACGTGGTGCACATTGTTGATTGGTTATTGCAGTACGCGTTCGAGCAGCGTGCCAGCGACATCCACCTCGAGCCACGCCGGGAGATGAGCTTGGTGCGTTTTCGCATCGACGGCATGATGCATAAAGTTTTTGAGTTGCCGACAACGGTGATGCTGGCGGTGACGTCGCGCATCAAGATTTTGGGCCGCATGGATTTGGCGGAAAAACGCCGCCCGCAAGATGGCCGCTTAAAAACACGCAGCCCGACTGGGCGCGAGGTGGAAATGCGGCTGTCGACCATGCCGACAGCATTCGGCGAAAAAGTCGTCATGCGTATTTTTGATCCCGATGTCGCGCTTAAGAGTTTTGGTCAATTGGGCTTTACCGCCGCCGAAGAAAAATTTTGGAAAGAATTGATCGAGCGCCCGAACGGCATTGTGCTGGTCACAGGCCCAACCGGCTCGGGCAAGACCACGACGCTTTATTCCACGTTGAAGTATTTAGCTACACCCGACATCAACGTGTGCACCGTTGAAGATCCAATTGAAATGATCTCGCCGGATTTGAACCAAATGCAGGTTCAGCAAAATATCGATCTTGGATTTGCCGAAGGTATTCGCACCCTGATGCGGCAGGATCCAGACATTATTATGGTCGGCGAAATTCGTGACTTAGCAACCGCGCAGATGGCAATCCAGGCGAGCCTGACCGGGCACTTGGTACTTTCAACACTGCATACAAACGATGCCCCCGCAGCGGTGCAGCGCTTGCTTGATTTAGGTGCACCACACTATCTATTGCAGGCAACGCTTGCTGGCGTTATGGCGCAACGGCTGGTTCGCACACTGTGCGTGCACTGCAAAACCTCAACCGAGCATATTGACGAAAGTAAGTGGCGTGCGCTGACCCATCCGTGGACGGTGCCTGTACCCAAGCGCATCGGCAAGGCCGTGGGTTGCTTAGAATGTCGAAAGACCGGTTACTTAGGTCGGGTCGGGATTTATGAGATGTTTAAATTGACCCAAGCCAGCCGCCAAGCGATTACCCGTGATACTGACTTGCAAGTATTTTCCAACGTTGTCGTCAAAGACGGCATGAAGCCACTGCGCATTTCAGCCGCCCAACACGTCGCGCGCGGTACAACGACAATGGAAGAAGTGTTGGGCGCCTTGCCGCCCGTCGAAAGCTAACTATTAAAAGCAAAATCTATATGTCGATTAACGAACCGCGCGCGCTGACGCCAAAACATTTGCGCTCAGCGCTTTGGATTTTTTTCTACGCCTGCATCGCACTGCAGTTTTTTTGGTATGGCATTTGGGTGCCAGCACGCCTGCCGTTTGTTGCTGCTATCGGCATCGCGCTTGTGCCGTTACTGCCAGGGCTTTTGCTGCATTGGGCGGGCAATAAATACGCCATCATCTTCGCTGGCTTCGGCGTTTTAGTGCATTTTACTTTTTCCGCAATGGAGGCTGTTATTGCTGGCGCGAACCGTGCGCCAGCGATCCTGAGCTGCTTTCTATGCTGTGGATTTTTTTTAAGCTGGAACTTTTTTGTACTCGGCGAAAAGCGCTTGCTGCGACGAAACTAATCGAGCTAAGTTCTGCCGTATGGCGACGCAGCAAATGCGCCCTCTAGCCCGCACCTTGTGGTGCCGGTGCGGTCAAGCGTATGCGAAAACAAGAGCCGCCCGCAGGCACCGAAATATATTCAATGCTGGCCTGATTGGCCTCCAACAGCTCCTTGCTTATATACAAACCCAATCCCGTGCCGTCCGCGCGCGTGGTAAAAAACGGCTGAAACAAAGAGGCCTGTAATTTTTCTGGAATGCCAGGGCCGCGGTCAATGATTTCGATCACGGCACCGGGCTGCTGGTCAAGTTGTCGAATACGAAT
Organism: Rhodanobacteraceae bacterium; assembly: GCA_031410115.1. Taxonomy (GTDB): domain Bacteria; phylum Pseudomonadota; class Gammaproteobacteria; order Xanthomonadales; family SZUA-5; genus JANNYA01. The sequence goes on from JANNYO010000016.1 coordinate 3,312, forward strand.
AATGACTTCGGGTGGCGCATCGGGCTGGCGACCATAGGCAAGCGCATTGCGCACCAGATTCCAACATGCTTGTGTCAGCTGCGAAGGATCAATCAACGCGCGTAGACTGGGGTTTTCCATTTTGACGCGAATTGAATCTTGCCCAGCCGGCAGGCTCTGTTTGAATTCGTGTAAAAACTCTTCCACCCAAGTACTCAGCAGCACATCTTCTGGGCGTGAGCGCTCACGCCGGGAAAGCTGCAACACGTTTTCAACGATGCCATTCATGCGCTTGCACTGGCCATAAATAATCGTGACCAGCTGGCGATCAAGCTCAGGAATGTCTTCGCTTTCTTGCAGCAGCTGCGCGGCATTACTGATCGCGCCGAGCGGGTTGCGAACCTCGTGTGCAATGCTGGCGGATAACCGCCCCAACGATGTCAGTGTTAGCTCCTCGGCGCGGCGCGAAAGCTGGGTTTCATCTTCTAAAAAAATCAGGATGCGAGTGTCTTGGTTGGCGCCAATTTTGGTCATCCTTGGAATCACTGGTGGCACGCCACTGGTCACCGTCAGCGGCGCTGGGTCGTGCCGTCCGGCGATCAGCCATTCGCGCAAGCGCACCTGCAACGGGCGCGCGAAACGTGACAGATTGCGTTCGCGGGGACTCGGCATGCCGAGCAAGTACCAAGCGGACTCGTTATAGCGTTCTACTTCGCCCATCAAATCTACAACCAACACGCCGGTGCGCATGCGCTGAATGATGAGTTCGTTGACCTCGGCCAAACTGAGCAAATCTTGCCCGCGCTGTTCAGCCAACGCACGGCTCTCCTGCGTGCGAATACCTAACCAATAGATCAGGCCGGTCACAATAAAAAAGCTTAGACCATAGCCGCCACTTTGCGCCCAATTGCGCGACTCATCGCCGGTGACCCAAACGCTATACGCTGCTTCCCCGACTGCCACCATAGCGGCCATCGCCGCAACGAGAGCGGCAAGCCGGGCCGGCAAAAGCAGTGCCGTGATGGCGACCGTGATTAGCATCAGGGCACCCGCGCCGCTTGCCGGGCCACCAAAAAAGTGCAGCGCAACGGCGGCGGTGCTGAGATCAAGAACCGCACCGATTAGCACTTGCAGGGTAATACGCTCAGCACTGCGCCGTGCAATTTGCCAAAGAAAAAAGGCACCTAACAAATAGCTAATAGCGGCAACGCGGATTGGAATGTTTGGCTGTTGAGGTAACAAATTTGCACCGACGAGCGCCAAGAGCAAGAACACCGTCGCTTGAAACATGCGGAACAAACTCAGTAATACGAGCTCGTTCCAACGCTGCAATTTGCCTTTGCTATCCATTTCAAACTCGCTAGTTGGCTACCGAAGTATCATAGGGCTCAATTTGCGATAAAGCGACGCAGCATAAATTTGTAATATTGCGCTATTACATTGCATTGTAAGGCGCATTACTTTTTTTTATTTACCCCCTTGCATACAAAAATAGTTTCGTCAGAATAGGCACATTGCTGAGTCCAGCATCTGACATATTTTTGTTCCACCGATTTTTTTTAAAAATTAAATCTTTTTTAAGCGGAGTAGGCATGAATTTCCACGAGTACCAGTCGAAAGAACTTTTTGTAAAGTTCGGTTTGCCTGTGCCGATGGGGCACGTGGCAGTTTCGCCAGAGGGCGCTGTCGATGCCGCACGCAGCCTAGGTGGCGAGCAGTGGGTCGTCAAAGCGCAGATCCATGCTGGCGGCCGCGGCAAAGCCGGCGGCGTCAAGCTGTGCAAGACTTTGGCAGCCGTGCGCGAGGCCGCATCGAAAATGTTAGGCACTAAAATGGTGACCTACCAGAGTGCGGGCCGCGCACTTCCAATCAACCAAGTGCTGGTGACTGAAGCAACCGATATCTCGAAAGAACTTTATTTGAGCATCGTTGTGGACCGCCAGACGCGCGGTATTGCCTTCGTCGGCTCGCCTTCGGGCGGCGTGGACATCGAACAAGTCGCACATGACTCGCCAGAAAAAATCTTCACGCTTGATGTCGATTTTGTTCAAGGGCTGCAGGCCTATGAATGCCGGAAATTTGGTTTCGCGATGGGCTTGGGTTCAAAACAAGTTGGGCAACTAACGAAAATCATGCTTGGCGTTTATCGCATGTTTAACGAGTTGGACCTGAGCATGGTTGAAATCAATCCACTCGTGATTAATCCAGCGGGCGACTTGTTGATTTTGGACGCTAAGCTCGATGCCGATGAGAACGCACTGTTCCGTCACCCAGAATTGGAAGCAATGCGCGATCTGACGCAAGAAGATCCCATCGAAGCGGCGGCAAGCAAACACAATTTGAATTACGTCACGATGGATGGCGACATTGCCTGCATGGTTAACGGTGCTGGTTTGGCGATGGCGACTATGGATGTCATCAAACTTTACGGCGGCGAACCTGCAAACTTCCTCGACGTCGGCGGCGGTGCCACGACCGAGCGCGTGACAGAAGCGCTGAAATTGATTTTGGCAAACCCGAAAGTAAAAGCCATTTTGGTAAATATTTTTGGCGGTATCGTCCGTTGCGATTTGATTGCAGAGGGCATTATCAACGCGGTTAAAGAAGTAGGACTCACGCTACCGGTTGTGGTGCGTTTAGAAGGCACGAATGTCGAGAAAGGGCGTGATCTATTGCGCAACTCGGTACTTAAAATTACCTCGGCCACGGATTTGAGCGATGCTGCTCAAAAAGTCGTCGCAGCAGCGAACGGTTCGTTCGGTAACGGCAAAGGAGCCTAACGTGGCGGTATTGATTGATAAAAACACGCGTGTTATTTGCCAGGGGTTTACCGGCGCGCAAGGCACGTTTCACTCTGAGCAAGCGTTGGAGTACGGCACCAAATTTGTTGGTGGCGTAACACCTGGCAAGGGTGGTAAGGAACATATCGGTTTGCCGGTGTTTAATACCGTGCAAGACGCGGTTGAAGAAACTGGTGCCAGTGCCACCATGATTTTTGTACCGCCACCGTTTGCGGCGGACGCAATTTTAGAAGCCGCAGATGCGGGCGTGCGTGTGATCGTTTGTATTACTGAAGGCATTCCGGTACTGGATATGATGCGCGTTAAGAACGTGCTGAAAAGCTATCCGAACACCTATTTAGTCGGACCAAACTGCCCCGGCATCATCACGCCCGGCCAGTGCAAAATTGGCATTATGCCGGGCTCGATTCACAAGCCGGGCAAAGTTGGCATTGTGTCGCGTTCGGGCACATTGACATATGAAGCGGTCTTCCAAACCACGCAAGCGGGCCTTGGCCAAAGTACGTGTATTGGCATAGGCGGCGACCCGATCCACGGAATGAATTTTATCGACTGCCTGCGCCTGTTCCAAGATGATCCTCAGACCGAGGCAATCATTATGGTTGGTGAGATTGGCGGCACCGCCGAAGAAGAGGCGGCTGAGTTCATCCAAGAATATGTCACCAAACCAGTGGTGGCGTACATCGCTGGCGTTGCAGCTCCTCCGGGAAAACGGATGGGCCACGCTGGCGCCATCGTTGCCGGCGGAAAAGGCACGGCAGCAGCAAAGTTTGCAGCGCTTGAAGCTGCGGGGGTCACAACAGTGCAATCCCCCGCAGAGTTAGGTGATGCAGTCCTCCGGCGCCTATCAGGCGCCTCTCCCAAAAAGGTGAAGCAGCCCATGAAAGTAAGCGCCACAAAACCAGACGTAAAAGCCGCCGCAAAACCAGCGGCTAAACCAGCAGCTAAACCAGCGGCAAAGCCTGCTGCTAAACCGGCAGCGAAGCCTGCTGCTAAACCAGCAGCAAAGCCTGCTGCTAAACCAGCGGCGAAGCCTGCTGCTAAACCAGCGGCGAAGCCTGCGGCTAAACCAGCAGCAAAGCCTGCGGCTAAACCAGCAGCGAAGCCTGCGGCTAAACCAGCAGCGAAGCCTGCGGCTAAACCAGCTGCTAAACCAGCGGCGAAGCCTGCTGCTAAACCAGCAGCGAAGCCTGCTGCTAAACCAGCAGCGAAGCCTGCTGCCAAGCCAGCGGCGAAAAAGCCAGCGGCGAAGCCGGTTGCTAAAAAGAATTAACGTTAGCTTCGGTCTTGAAACCCAAAACCGGCCGAGGTGACTCTGGCCGGTTTTTTATTGCCGCTTTAAACTGTCAAATATTCCATATGCCCGATTTAATTCGACTACATGAGTCCTGGAAAACGCCGCTCTTGCCTGTTTTGACGAGCGATAAAATGACGGCGCTGCGCACTTTTTTGAAAGCTGAAATCGCAGCAGGCAAAGTCATCTATCCACCCATGGCTAAAATTTTTGCAGCCCTTGATGCAACGCCGTTGCCGAGCGTAAAAGTAGTTATTTTAGGGCAAGATCCTTACCCAGGTGCGAATCAGGCGCACGGGCTTAGCTTTTCGGTCGCAACTGGCGTCACGCCACCGCGCTCGCTAAAAAATATCTATCAGGAGCTGCAAGTTGATCTCGGAATTGCCCCCAGCCGATCTGGCAACTTGATGCCATGGGCAGAACAGGGCGTGCTGTTGCTAAATTCTGTGCTCACCGTCGAAGCCAACGTGATCAATGCGCACAAAGGCCGAGGCTGGGAATTTTTTACCGATGCGGTGATTGATCTGTGCAATACCTCAACCGCAGCCGTCGTTTTTATGCTGTGGGGCAAACAAGCGCAGGAAAAAGGTGCACGCGTCGATGCCACACGCCATCTGATTTTGAAAGCGCCACACCCATCCCCGATGTCAGCGCATCAGGGGTTTTTTGGTTGCCGGCATTTCAGTGCGGCGAATGAATTTTTAAGCCGGCATCAGCGCACGCCAATCAATTGGCAACTGCCGCAGAACTAAAGGTGCGATGAGTCTCGCCGCTAAGGCGACACGGCAGATGAGTCTCGCCGCTAAGGCGACACGGCAGATGAGTCTCGCCGCTAAGGCGACACG
>JANNYO010000017.1:0-4130 GCA_031410115.1 Rhodanobacteraceae bacterium
CGCACCGATGCCGGTCGAGGCATCCGAACAAACCCCACAAGAACAAATTGAACGTGACAGCGAGGTGCTCACCGTGCGCCGCAGCACGCAAATAGTGCCTATCGTTCCCTCGCAGGCCGAAGTGGATCAGGCGAAAACTGAAAACACAACAGACATTACACAGCGCGCAATGGAGATGGCGCGGTTGCAGGCAGAAATTAGCCGCACACGCCAAGCCTATGCAAAACGCCCTAAACGCAAATTCATCTCGGCAAACACTAAAGAAGATGGCTATGCGCAGTACATGCAGGCTTGGGTTGCGAAAGTCGAACGTGTTGGCAACATTAACTACCCAGATGAAGCGCGCGCACGCGAATTGCAGGGCAGTTTGGTGCTGACGGTCGCGATCCGTCGCGACGGCAGCGTCGAGCGCATCGAAATTATCCAGTCCTCGGGTGAGCCGATCCTTGATGATGCCGCGAAACATATCGTGGAAATAGCAGCGCCCTTTGACATTACACCCGAAGTCAACGGTGAGCGTTTTGATGTTTTGCACATCACTCGTACGTGGCAATTTTTGCCAGGCAATGTGCTGGAATCGCATTAACTGGGATTTGTGCAATCCTTTTTTAGACCTCCCTTGGGGCGACAATGATCGCGCAACGATTTCTTTGTATCACGCTGATTTTATTCATTTTTTCAAGCGCTGCGGGCGCCGCTGGCGCGCCAATCCGCGCTGATCGCGCCGCCGAGCTTCATATCCACACAGTCAGCGCGCGGCTGTTTGGGAAAACCAAAATCCCGGCGTTTTCAGTCGATACACAAACAGGTCTAGATTTGACCGATTCAGATCGCGCCTTAAACCCAATGCCAACCCTGGACGCGATCACGCCGAGCCAGGCAGATCAGGTGAGCTGGGTGCACGTGACCGCCTATGGCTGGCTATTGATTCCACGCGGCTGGTCAGTCGTTGATGGTGGCGTCGGTGCAGATGGCTCAATGGCGCTGGTGGCTTCCAATAAAAATGGAAGTTCCTGGCTGCAATACACCGATATGGGCGCCTGCGTCGGCTGTGCGGTGGGTGCGGCGAGCTGTTTTTTTCCGCAGGCGCAAAAATATGCACTTGAGTTGGAAATGGGTCAGTGCAAAAACACTAAATCGCCGAGTCTCGCCGCAAGGCGACACGGAAAAGAGAGTCTGCAAAGCGCCCGCTCAGCCAGTTTGCAATACACAAATTCAAGCGTCAACGGCGCGTATGAACAGGTTTTACGCCGCTATTTAGACGATGACGGTTACATTCGCTTTCGCCAGTTAACGCTGCACAGCATGGATGGCAAAAAAACCGATATGCGCGCCGAGGGGCTCGGGCTATTCTTCACGCAGGTTTGGGCACCCGGCAAATAACCGGCACAACCCAGTCACTGATCACTTAATTGTCGGAATCAAACACCATGGCGACTGAAATTACTTGGCGCGACCATTTGCGCTACCGCTTTGAAAACACGCTTTCTAAGGGCCCAGCGGCAATGATTGCCTGGTTGGCAGTCGTCTGCGCAGTCGTGGTCGGACTGGCGGGCATCGGCACCGCACTGTTTCACTTGCATGCGAGTGATGAGCCCGGCAGCCCAGAAATTGGTTTGATTGAGGGCATTTGGACCAGCTTGATGCGCACACTCGACGCCGGGAATTTGAGCAACGATGGCGGTTGGGGTCTGCGGTTTTTAATGCTGATCGTGACGATCTTCGGCATTTTCGTCGTCAGTATTTTAATCGGTACGATTACCAGCGGTTTGGAAGCCAAACTGAGTGAAATGCGCAAAGGTAAATCGCGCGTTTTAGAAAGCAATCACACGCTGATTTTGGGCTTTTCCAGCAAAGTGTTTTCGATCATTGGCGAGCTGATCATTGCCAATGAAAATCAAAAAAAACCCGCTATCGTCATTTTAGCCGAGCGCGACAAAGTTGAAATGGAAGATGAAATCCGCGCCAAATTTCCGAACACCAAAAACACGCGCGTAATTTGCCGCAGTGGCAGCCCAATTGATTTAGACGATTTGCTCCTCGCGATGCCGAACGCCGCGCGCTCCATCATTGTGCTTGCGCCAGAAGTTGAATCACCGGATATTTACGTCATTAAAACCGTACTCGCGCTGACCAACCACCCGCAACGCAGGCCGGAGCCTTACCACATCGTCGCCGAAATTGAAGACGAAAAAAACTTAGAAGCGGCAACCCTGGTCGGTGGTGAGGAAGCTATCTTTGTGCCGAGCGATGATTTAATCGCACGGGTAACCGCACAAACCTGCCGACAGTCGGGCTTGAGCGTGGTTTACACCGAATTACTCGACTTTGACGGTGCCGAAATTTACTTTTCGCCCGTGCCAATGCTTACCGGCAAGAGCTATCGCGAAGCCTTGATGCGCTTTGAAGAATCCGCAGTCATTGGTCTGGTGCGTCTATCTGGCGAGGTGTTGATTAATCCAGCGATGGACACGCGTTTTGTCGACGGTGATCAAGTGATTGCGATCAGCGAAGACGACGATACGGTTGTGGTTGGCAGCAACTTAGCGCCGACATTTGAGGCGAGTTTGATTCAACTGAAAGATTCGCAAGCAACCAGGCCTGAGCGCACTTTGATGTTGGGCTGGAATCGAAAAGGCGAGGCCATTATTCGTAAGCTGGAATCTTATGTCGCGATGGGTTCTGAGATCGTGGTGGTGTGCGAGTCCGAAGAAGTGCGGCCGCAGCTGCTGGCACTATCAGGAACTTTAACCAAACAGCGCTTGCGCTTTGCCAAAGGCACACTCAGCACGCGCAGTACGCTTGAAGCGCTCAAGCCAGAAACGTTTCAGCATTTAATTGTTTTAAGCGATTCCAGCCTGCCGATGCAGCAGGCCGACGCCAACACGTTAATTACCTTACTGCACTTGCGCAAGATTGCGGATGCACGCGGCGTAAAAATGAGCATCGTGTCGGAGATGCAGGACATCCGCAACCGCGCGCTCGCGCAAGTCGCACGCGCGGATGATTTTATCGTCAGCGATAAGCTGGTCGCTTTGATGCTGTCGCAGCTATCGGAAAACAAAAAATTGGACGAGGTGTTCAAGCAATTGTTCAGCGCGGCGGGCTCAGAAATTTGCATCCGCCCCGCCAGCGACTATGTCAAAACCGGCATCGGCATGAGCTTCTATACCGTGATGGAAGCTGCGGCACGCAAAAATGAAACCGCAATTGGCTACCGCCGCTTGCGCGATGCGGAAAATAAAGAACTAGGCTTTGGCGTCAAAGTAAATCCAAAAAAATCGCTAGATGTATTTTTTGAAGACAACGATCAAGTGATTGTTTTGGCCGAAGCTTAAAGCCACTGCGCAAGACAATTAAGGAATATCAAAGTGACGCAAATGATCTACTGCCAGCGCCTGAAGCGCGCGGCCGAAAGCTTAAACAAAGCGCCGTTTCCAGGGGCCAACGGCCTACGAATTTTGGCAGACATTAGCCAGGAAGGCTGGGCTGAATGGTTGGCGCATCAAACGATGCTCATTAACGAAAATCGCCTCAGCCCGCTGGATCCAAAAGCGAAAAAATATCTAACTGAGCAGATGGCACTATTTCTGTTTGGCACCGGCGCGGATGCGGTTGCTGGGTTCGTTGCACCCAAACCCGAGTCTCGCCGAACAGGCGACACGGAAGATGAGTCTCGCCGAACAGGCGACACGGAAGATGAGTCATAAACCCCGAACGACGAATCCTTGATGACCACGGCGCTAATTACCGGCACTGATACCGATGTCGGCAAGACCTATTTTACTGCCGCGCTATTGGCAATGCTGAACAACGCGGGACGCCGCTGTGCTGGCTTAAAACCGGTTGCCTCGGGCTGTTTTGCAAACAATATTGGGAGGCTTGAAAGCAGCGATGCGCGTACGTTGATGGCAGCATCCAGCGTCAAACTCAGTTACGCGCAAACAAACCCGTACGCATTCGCCCCGCCAATATCGCCACATTTGGCAGCGAAAGCAGCGGGAATCCTGGTCGCATTACCGCACATTATTGACAGCGTGCAATTCGCCCAAACGCAATGCGAAGACGTACTTATTGAAGGCGCCGGCGGATGGCTTTCGCCATTGGGCAGCCCGCTTGAGCATGCGGAT
>JANNYO010000018.1:0-6573 GCA_031410115.1 Rhodanobacteraceae bacterium
CATGCTTTCCGGTCAGCGCGGTGTCACCAAACATCAACCAATCGCGTGCACTAATGCAATAAAGGCTGACTGGGTTTACAGCCAGCCACGGCCGAATCACTTCCGGCAGCATGGTTGGGGTGTACAGGATCGGCGTTAAAAAAAACATAAAGCTCAAACACTGCCCAAGTATTTGCGCGACGTCACGGATGTACACCTGCAGCCCGGCCATAATCCAGGCAACACCGAGCGTAAAAAGAAACAACAAACTCAGCAGCGGAATCAACGCAAATATGTGCTGCCAAAGCACCGGATAGCCAAACATCGGTAAGATCAAAACAATAGCGATTAATCCGAGCGAGTGCAGCGTGAAAGTCGCGGCTACCGAGGCTGCCACTAACAATTCAGCCGGGATTGCAATTTTTCCGAGCAGCCCGGCGTGCTCCATGACTGCGGCAGTGCCGCGCTGTAATCCTTCCGAAAAACACATCCACGGCCACAGCCCGAAGGCGACATAAGGCAACCATTGCGCATCGGTTAACTCAGGGATGCGCGCCTTCAAAACCCCCGCTATCAAAAACGTGTACAGCGCTAACAGGAGTGCGGGATGCACAAATACCCAAAGCAGCCCACTCAGGCTGCCAAGGTATCTATTTTTAATCTCGCGCTGATAAAACTGTAGCCATAGTCGAAGTTTTCGCATGCACCAGGATTAGTGAGAACCTTCGGGCATTGTTGTCGTTTTTGAGTCTAGTGCGGGCAAAGAAACTGGCATGCTATTCATGCTTGGAAGCTCACCGTAACGTTTTTGAACAATTTCCATAACTTCCTGATGGAATATTGGGTTAGCGGAGCGCAAGTCAGAGAACAATTTTGTCTGAATCCCTTGTTTGTATTCTGCATCAAGTTTTTCAATAATTTCCGCGCGAACTACGCCAAATGGCTTGGTTTCCGCGGGCTTGCGACTCACTAAACGAAGAATGTGCGTGCCAAATTCAGTTTCAACGGGGGCAGAGATATCTCCAGGCATTTTAAGAGCCTGTGCCGCTTTCTCGAAAGCCAAAACAAACTGACCAGGTTCTGCGACGGTCATCACGCCGTCGTTGTCTGCTTTTGATGGATCGTCGGAATACTCTGAAATTAACGCTTCAAAAGAGGATTCGGAATTCATTATCTTATCCGAGATTTCGACTATCCGATGTTTAATATCGGCGCTACTTCGCCCTGTTTTACTGACCAAAATATGTTGCACGACGGACGATATCGGCGTTGAGAACTCAGTAAGATTCGCCAGATAGTACTCGTTGGCTAAAGTACCAAACTCTTTGTTTTGAGCGTCCCCGAGTATGTGCGCCAATGTTACTTTCGCAAGTGCCTGCTCGGCGGCTCTGCTAAGTGAGCGTTGAACCTCTGGAAGTTCGGTTAACTTCATTTCCCGGCCCTTTTGGGCCATTTGCTTGTTGAGTAATTCCGTATCGATAATGTGATGCAATCGGTCAGCTCCATTCACAACCGCAGAACGGTCTTCAGCAGGGATTGCCTCGAGTGCCGAGTCTAAATCTGTAAGCGTCAACTTTATCGTGCCCCGCTCCGCAACCACACTCTGGTCCGGCAAAGCCTGACTTTGAATTCCAGAGCAGCAAAGCACTAAGCACGAAAAAACCGCGAGGATGCGTGGTTTGTCCATACTAAAGGTACTTCTTCGAAACTATTCTGTACGCGCAAGACGCACCTGGCGTGCCTGGATCAGGCCCACTCACACAACCTGCGTTGTCCATGCTCAAGTTATAATAATAGAGACGCCCAGGAACCATATTGCAGGCATCCTGTCGGCCTGGGGGAATGACCGTCCATTCGCTTCGAGGCTTAGTGTCGCTAACTTTGCACGTAGGCGTTGTAGTGTTACTCATCTCTCCAGGGCATTCAGAAAATCCGGCCGCAATGGTTCCTCTCCCTCCTGCTACCGGACTGAGCACGTTAAGGATGTAACCCTCTGATGGACTTGCGGATGCAGGCGGGGCAGTGAAGGCAAATGCAAGCACGGTGCCGTCTGATATGTTCGGGAAAGTGATCGATGCCGAATCAAACACGCCTGGAAATAGAATTCCCCACAACGTTGAGAATGATGCGTTTACCAGAGTTCGAGGAGAACCCAAATAGCTGGGGGGTCGAGATGTGCAATCAGTGCCACCAGTATTTGCGCTGACCGTAACGTTTGCGCTCGCACTTGCCGAGCCATTGTCGCCAGTGCAAGTTAAGGTCAGTGTTACCGTTTGAGCTGTTCCAGGCATCGTTACATTCTGCGTGCCTGAACCGCCTGAGGTTCCCGTCCAACCGTTTGTGCGCGTGCAAGAAACAGTTCCAGTGATTCCCGAAGTTGACCAAGTTACTGACGTTGACTGCCCAACTTGAACCGGTGAGGACGCAGATAGGTTGACAACTCGTGTTCCAACTGCTGCCGAACGAACCAACGTTACCCCGTCAGCTGGGTTAATCGTCACCGCACTTTCAGTTGCCGAATCGGTCAGGGTTCCGCTCGAAGCGCCACCACCCGTTGCCGACCAAGTTTGCGCGAACCCTGAAGCTGCAAAAAGGCAAGCTCCGGTCAATATCGCTATCGTTTTGAAGATCGTTTTCATAAGAATTCCTTTTTTGAATCGAAACTAATTGGAGCTGGCTTAATAAGCAGACACACTTTTCCGAATTTAAGTGTGCGACGTCGCACAACTTTAGTCAAGCTAACTTGCCAGACTTAACTTCCCGACAGCGTAGCCAACGTCGAGTTAATAGGGGGTTAAAGGTTCAAACGACAAATCATCGCGTTCAGGATCGAGGCAGCGGAACATCTACGGCGGGCGTCGCATAACGTTACGCAACTGCCAACACTTCACTTAAAACTTTTGCCAAATCCTGAATTCTAAAGGGTTTGCGCAGCACGCCGTCGAAGCCAAAGTCCTGATAATTCGACATGGTCTCGCCTTCGGTGTAACCGCTAGTAGCAACCGCTCGAACCTGTGGATCGAGCGCGCGAAGAAGCTTTAACGCGTCCGCACCGCCAATTCCGCCTGGGATTGTTTGATCTAGAATGACAGCGCGGAATGGCTGCCCCATTTGTCGGGCTGCAGCCAGCAAGTTTCTCGCTTCCGCGCCATCGTGCGCGGTCGCAGGCTCGAATCCCAAATGTAATAGCGCCCTGGAAAGCATTTTAAGTATGCCTTCATTGTCGTCCATCACCAAAATGCGCCCGGTGCCTTGGGCCATCGGCGCGCTGTTCGTGGATGTCTCGACCGCTCGCTTCGGCACTGCCGGCAGCCAAACGCTAAACGTAGATCCGCCTGCGCCGCTGTCATAGGTAATCACACCTTCGTGTTTACGCACAATCGAAAATGCGCTGGCGAGACCCAAACCTGAGCCCTGATCTTTACTCGTAACATAGGGTTGAAAAAGCTTTTCACGGATGTGCAACGGCACGCCTGGGCCTTTATCGATCACTTCAATGCGTACTGCCGGGCCGCCTGCTAAACCCGCGATTTGCACCGTTTCCGCAGCGACGTTGCCAATGCAAATTTGCATTTGACCAACGCCATTCATTGCCTGACTGGCATTCAGCACCAAATTTTGCAGCACTTGCTGCAGTTGCCCTGGATCGACTTCCACCGGCCAGACATTTTGTGCCGCCAATATTCGACATTCAACTGCACTACCGCGCAGCGTAAATGCCACCGCTTCGCGCACTAATGATTCGGTTTCTACGACCTGTTTTACCGGCGCTGAGCCACGCGAAAAGGTTAACAATTGCCGCGTTAATGCCTGCGCACTTGACGTTGCGGCGAGGGCTTCGCGCACCAATTGCACGGCATCACGCGAGAGCTCGGGCTGCGCTTCCAACAAAGACAAACTCATTACGATGGACGTCAAATAGTTGTTGAAGTCGTGCGCAATGCCGCCGGCGAGCTGACCAACCGCCTCAAGCCGCGTCAGACGCTGCTGCGTTTGCTCCGCATCTTTGAGCGCGACAGCTTGACGCCTTTGCTCAGTGACATCTGAGAAAAAGCCAAAGTACAGGCAGCTGCCATCGAGTTGTGGCTCAGGCTGGGCGCGCCCGAGCAGCACACGTGATGGCGCGCCGGTGGGATTGAGCGTCAGCTCCTGGCTCCACAGCTCACGCCGGTTTGCCGCAGCGTCCAAGCTTTGCAAAACCGCGACTCGAACATCCGGCGCTACTGCATCCATCAAACCGGAAAACTCTGGCAGCGGCGCATCGGGGGCCATTGACAATAAGCGCCGGATTCCTTCGCTTAAAAAATCTAAGTGATACACACCATCCGTGGCACGTCGCAGTTGAAAAATAGCGTCTGGCAAACCGGCGGTGAGCTGGCGCAACAGCTGTTCGCTATCACGCACCGCTTGCTCCATACGCCGCTGGCGCGTGATGTCTTGAAACAAGCCTGATAGGCGAATCATCACGCCATTTTCAAACTCCGGATTGGCGACCGCACGCACCCAAAGCACTCGACCTTGTGGGGTGATGCGCAGTAGCTCTTGATCAAAGCCGATCCCTTCATCTAATGCACGCGACAGAGCTTTTTGTACCCGCACTTGGGATTCGCCGTCAAATAGCTCCAGCCCCAAAAGATTGTCCGGCACGTAGCCGGTTGGCACGGCGAGTAACTCGCTGGCTTCTTCGGTCCAGATTTGATCAGCCGAAACCGTATCGTAGGTCCAGGCAGCAACCCGCGCCAAACGCAGGCTGCGCCGCAGCAGCGCACGATGTCCCTGCAGCTCAATTTCCGCCTGCTTTTGCTTACCGATGGCAAAGGTCACCCCAGCCAGTTCAATCGGGTAGCCAGTATCGTCACGCCGACTAACCTCGCCACGGGTCAACGTCCACAGCCAGCGGCCGTCTTTACGGCGCGCGCGCGCTTCGACTTCAAGCTGATGCGTTTGCCCGCGGCCAATAGCCTCGAGCTGAGCCTGATACCCGGGCATATCATCTGGGTGCACAAGCTCAATCCAACCGCGCGGCGAAATATCGCCGTTGCCATAGCCAAATGTTTCCGCCAAACGCCCATACGACCGCGATTTCAGCGTGCGCAAATCTAAGCGCCAAAGCGCCACTTGACCCATCACTGCGGCAAGCGCTGAGCCATCCAAGCCACCACTGCACGGGCTAATACTGCCAAAACCGGGCAAGCCGTCGCGCCTGACCTCGGAAACCCGCACCGAGCGAATCGCGCCATCGACGAAGCGCATCTTGCCCACGCGCAGCAGGGTGCCATTGACCGGTGTAATGACTTCATTTTCGTCAAAACGCACCAGCGCGCTGAGTGGCTGACCGAGCAACTGCATCGGATCAATACCGCAAAAATCCAAAACACTGTCGCTCAGCCAGCGCAATGTGCCATCGCCCCCCAGCAAATACATCACCGGCACGCCTTCAGCAGGCAGGGTGCTGTTACCCGCGTCTAAAATTGTTTTCTCAGTCATGCGCGAAGAATAGCTGAGCGCGCATCAATGTGCGCCACCGTGGGACCCAGATATCGCGACCTAAGTGCAAATGCAGCCACTTTTTTCTGCCCAGGCGGAGGCTCAAGCCTCCAAAAAAACCAAAAGGCGTATTTTTATGCGACACAAACTTGTTGCCAACTTGATGTTTTCTTCGCTGATCGGTGCATTACTGAGCCAGCCATGTCGCGCGCAAAGCGACGCCTCTGTCGCAACGTCAGTGAGTGGGCTGAGTGAAGCCACTGGAACTCTAATTGGCGGCGCCATCGGCGCGGGTGCAGGACTCAGTGTCGGCACGGTTGCCGTCACCGGCAGCGTGGCTTACTTAACAATCGTCAGTGCTGCGACCGGCGCCAGCAAAGCGGCGGAGTTCACGCTTCAAGTGCCCTTGGCGCTCGCAAAAACCCTGCGCGATCACGCCGGCGAAAAAATTGTTGCAACCGGCGACGCGAACGGCACGCGTCTTCATTGCGGTGATACCGCAATTGCTTACATTCCAAACGCAGCGAAAACAGGCGCAAGCGGACGCGAATCACTGTGACTAAATCCTGGCTTTGGCTCGCTGCGGTATCCGCAATTTTTGCAGCTCAAGCAAGCGTTGCCGGACAACGCTGCGACAAGCAGTTGGCGTCCCCCGCTGCCACTGAGCGCGCAGCGATAGCCGCAGCGCGCACGATTGCTGAACTTGAATTACACGACCGCCCAATTGCGCTCATCGCGCGCATTGGTCAAGACTTAAGCGCGCAGGGTTTGCTTTACAGCCACGCTGCATTTGCCGTGCGTGATTACCAAAGTGAAATCAGCACCGACGCCAACAACAGCGGCTGGCGAGTTACCCACCTACTGAATGATTGCGGCACAGATCACGGCGCACTATTTCGCGAGGGCATAGTTGATTTTTATCTGGATGACCCGCTCAGCTATCAGGCGAAACTTGTGTTCGTAACGCCCGAGCTTGAAACGCTATTGTTGCGCGCATTAAACAGCCATCATGGCAAAGCGGTGTTTGAGGCGCGTTACAGCGTGATTGCCAAACCCTTTTCCAAAACACGGCAAAACTCCACCGGCTGGATGCTTGAAGTGATCGCC
>JANNYO010000019.1:0-8604 GCA_031410115.1 Rhodanobacteraceae bacterium
CGTTTTCGATCGGTCTGCGCGCACCGAGTTCGCTTGAGTTGTTACAAGATTTTGCCCAGAGCTGCGCGCAAAATTTGCCAGATACACTGCGTTTTTCTGATGCAGCATTAGAAAACCATCAGGGCCGCAGCGAAAAATTGGACCTGGCAAGCGTGCAGCACGCGCGCAGCGCCTTAGAGCAAGCGATAAAGCTGCCGGATGGCGAAATCGGCGCGTGGTTTGCTACGTTCATGTCCGGCTACCGCGCGCCAAGGGTTTCGCCGAATGGCGCGCGTGCCGAACGACCTAAAGCGAGTGCGATAACGCGGGCACAGGCGCTGGGAAAGTCATTGGCGTCTGGCGCGGCATTGGTTCTGGCGCCCGGAATGCGCGTTATTGAATGGCAGAAAACACTTCATATTGGCGGGCAGGCCATCGCGTGTTCGGAAACGTTATGTCAACTCTTGGGCGCATTTTCAGTGCATATCGACATGCGTATTTGGCAGCAACTAGATGATTCAGAGCAAGCGATGCTGTACCAACTCAAACGCGCGGGCGCACTGATTTGGCGCAAGCCTGAACAAAGCTTGTAACCGCACCGAGTGCCACAATATTGCCTACCATGAGCTCAATCCCTACTTTAAATCGTAAACGCACGCCACAGGAACCGGCGCTTGAGGCGCTTGAGTTAACTGTGGTGATGCACGCTTTGAGCGATCCAATGCGTTTGACGATTGTTCGTGCAATCGCGCAATTCGAGGCGGGTCGGGCGTGTAATCAGTGCGCCTGCACTAGCGTGCCCAAGTCGACCTTGGCGCACCATTTCAAGGTGCTGCGAAAAGCTGGCTTGATTCATTCCTTGGAAGCGGGCACGACACTGAAAAATACGCTGCGCAGCGCAGACCTTGAAGCCCGTTTTCCCGGCCTTTTGGCGGTGGTTTTGCGCGAAGTCTTGGCTTAGAAAAATGTTGTGCCGCGAATCTGGCGCATATAGCGCCATCGCGTTGCATCGGCTAAGGTGCATGACTCTCACTTGCATCGTTTAAGCCGCTATGACCACGCCCTTACTCTGCGTTTACCCTGGCACTTTTGATCCGCTGACCAACGGCCACATTGACTTAGTCGAGCGCGCTTCGCCGCTGTTTGATCGTATCGTCGTTGCTGTTGCCGCCAATCCAGGGAAAAATCCAGTATTCACTCTGGGCGAGCGTTTGAGCCTATGTAAAGAGGCATTTGCGCACCTAAAAAATGTTGAGATTTTAGGATTTGATACGCTGCTGGCGAAATTCGTCACGGATTTAGGGGCGCGTGTAGTCTTGCGCGGTTTGCGCGCGGTTAGCGATTTTGAGTATGAATTTCAGCTAGCCAGTATGAACCGACATTTGATGCCGCAAGCGGAAACGATGTTTTTAACACCTGCGGAAAAACATAGCTTTATTTCGTCAACCTTGGTACGCGAAGTGGCACGCTTAGGCGGTGATATCTCAGAATTTGTCCACCCTCGAGTTGCAACTGCGCTGCGGCAAAAATTTCAGCTCGCGTCTTAGCGTTGGCTGATATTCCGACTCATTTTCGCTCTGGCGCTGATTGTGCTGCCCTGGAAATCGACACCGCGCGTTTAAGCGCTGAGCTCTGCACATCGGCATTCTCGGTTTTTGACAATGCACTCAAGCCCGAATTTAGTGCAGCGCTATTGGCGCATTGCAAAACCCACGCCGGCAATTGGCGGCATGCTGGCGTCGGTAAAAATCAACATATTGACGCCACATTTCGCGGCGACCGTACCCGTTGGTTGGATGGCGAAAATAACGCGCTAGAAGCCGAACTTCTGCGCGGCTTGGATTCAGTGCGCGCTTCACTCAATGCATCCCTGCGACTCAATTTGATTGAAGTAGAAGCGCATTTCGCCCATTACCCAAGCGGCGGCCGCTATGTGCGCCATAAAGATGTGTTCAGCAGCGACGCGAGCCGCGTGATCTCGTTGGTGTTGTACCTCAACCCATCCTGGCAGCCTCAGGATGGCGGTCAGCTAACGCTGTTTCTCGATACCGGCGCAATCCAAATTGCGCCAAAAATTGGCACGCTGGTGGCGTTTGTTAGCGCAGAAATTGAACATGCGGTTGAGCCAACGGCGGTTGATCGGTTTAGCGTTGCGGCTTGGTTTCGCCGGGGTTGAGTCGAGCATAACCAAAAATAACCGTGCTTTAAACGTTTAGTCCGTCTGAAAGATTAGAACGTGATCGATGGTATTTAACGCACATTTAATTTGCTTGTCTTTATTGTTTGTGTTGAACGCTTGCAGGTTTGAGGCTTTCTCAAACCCAAGTTTTCAGGAGTATCTCAACATGAAAAACTATTTACTTTTTATCTCGGCGGCATTGGCGCTGGAAAATACGGGCGCGAATGCCGAGGTCTATAGTCAATTTGACTTTCAACTGCCAAACACAAGCGCCGCTGGCTCAAGCTACGGCCCCAAAACAGACGACGCGGGCAATAACGTTGCCTTTGTTTCCTCCAAGTACAACATGGTTTTAGGTGATAACAGTAACTTCCCAGACGTTTTCATTAAAAACCTTAGAACCAACGTAACAAAACTGCTGTCGCGTGCGCCAGATGGAACTGTTGGTAACAACGCGTCAAGCTCCTCATATGGCGCGCTTTCCATCAGTGGCGACGGAAAAACGGTGGCCTTTGTTTCAAGCGCGACCAATTTGCTGAGTACTGCGGATGGCAATGTATACCCCGATTGCTTTTTCGTTAAGCTCGATGCGCATTTCATTCCAGGGCCCGTAGTTCGAATTAGTCCCTCGGGCGTTGTGCCAAATTTGTCCTGCGTACACGTGGCGGTGAATTACGATGGTAGCAAGATTGCCTTTGCGTCAAATGCGACAAATATCGGGTTTGCTTCAGGTGGCACAACAAATGTATATATGTATGACGCACCTTCCGCAACGGTTACTCATCTCAGTACGCCAGGCACGCCAATGGCCGTCGGTTCTTACGCCATCAATCCGAGTATTAATTCTATTGGTGACGCCGTGGTTTGGCAGGCACAATCGATTGTTGACTTGGTCGGATACCCGCATATATTTCTCAGAAATAGTGGCGGCATCGTTCGGATCGACACCGCTATTGCATCGCTTTGTAATGCAGCGCATACCCAATGTGGAGATGCCTTTGGCAACGGTGGCAGCAGTTATCCAGCTATTTCAGATGCGGGAATGGTGACTTGGCAATCGTCTTCGAAAGCACTCGTTGCGAGCGACCCGAACGGAAATGGCGTAGATGTTTTCAAGCGCCAATTGCCGTCGGCCACGGAAGCCGTCGCGCAATCGCCAGTGCCGCAAGCTACGTTTAACGGGCCATCGTTTGAGCCGTCTATCAGTGCGACTACAAGTGAAGTCGTGTTTGTATCGCTATGGAATGGCTTTATAACTCCCGACGCCAATCAGAGTTTTGACCTTTTTCTGAAAAACGGCAATGCCGTCAATCTGCTTAGTAAGTCTTCCTCAGGAGGCGTTTCAAATAGTGGTATACGACGGCACGACGTGTCACATAACGGCAGCTTTGTTGTTTTTGACCAAAACGGAGGTAATTACCCTGGTACAACTCGTCCTAACATCGGCACGTCACTAGTGGCGCTTGATCGGGTTGGCAACACACGATACGACCTGGAAGTCAAAATTAACGGCGGAACCGCCTGCCTGACTAGCGTGTGCAGCGTGACTGTGAAAAACCTTGGTCCGGATACGGCAAGTAACGTAACTTTGACCGTAGCAGACTCACTCGGCAATTTCACGCTACAAGCGCCTGTGCAAACGCCCGTCTGGGTTTGTCAAACAAGCGGCAACACGAAATATTGCACGCGTTCTGCTTTGCTGGCGAACGAAACAGCAACATTTGTAGTGCAAAACTTGGGCGCTTCGATAAACGCGATCAGAGCCGATTTAGGTGCGGCAAATCTGGATGTTGAATACAGCAATAATGCGGCTGTTACGACGCTGCCAGCATTCTAAAGTGATGGCGTGGCTGACGAGCTCGCGGTAAAAAGCGGCGCGTCAGCCATGTCTTAGTAGTAAGAAAGTGGTTATTCAGTATCCCCAGTCTTAGCTTTTTTAGCCAGTTCCACCAATTGAAATCGCCAAATTAAGCCCCAAATCGCCCGGCTCGGAACATGTTTCCCACACGATTTTGCTAGGTTATGTCAGAAAAACGCGATTATTACGAAGTTTTGGGCGTTGAAAAGCGCGTTTCCGATGAGGAGTTGAAAAAAGCGTTTCGGCGTTTGGCGATGAAATATCACCCAGACCGCAATCCCGATGACGCCAGTGCGCAGGATAAATTCAAAGAGGCAAAAGAAGCCTACGAAGTATTGAGCGATACCTCCAAGCGTCAAGCCTATGACCAATATGGACATCGCGCGTTTGAAGGCGGCATGGGCGGTGGCGGCGGTGGTGCCGGATTTTCCGATCTGGGCGATATGCTGGGCGATATGTTTGGCGATATTTTCGGCGGATCTAGGCGCGGCGGTGGCGGCGCAAGGCGTGGATCGGATCTGCGCTTTTTGATGGATTTGGAGTTGGACGAAGCGGTTAATGGCGTCGAAAAAGAAATCCGGGTACCGCGTTTAGTCGGCTGCCACCATTGCAATAGTTCTGGCAGCAGCGACGGCAAAGTGGACAACTGCAAAACCTGCGGTGGGCAAGGGCGGGTGCGCATTCAAAACGGCATCTTTTCCATGCAGCAAGCCTGCCCAAGCTGCGGCGGTGCTGGCAAAACGATCAAAAATCCGTGTAAGCCGTGCAACGGTCAGGGCCGTATTCGCGAGGAGAAAAAGCTCAGTGTCAAAATTCCAGCGGGTGTTGACACCGGGGATCGTATTCGTTTGACGGGTGAGGGCGAGGGCGGCCCGGGTGGTGCTGGCAATGGCGATTTGTATGTCGAAGTGCAGCTGAAAGCGCACAGTATTTTTAAGCGCGATGGCGATGATCTTTACTGCGAAATCCCGCTGCGCATTTCCACCGCAGCTCTAGGCGGCGAGCTAAAAGTGCCGACGCTAGGTGGCTCGGCGATTCTCAAAATTCCACCCGGTACGCAAACGAATAAGGTGTTCAAGCTGCGCGGTAAAGGCGTGCGCTCGGTGCGCTCAGATTCAACCGGCGATTTGTTGTGCTGCGTGGTAGTTGAAACGCCGGTGCAGTTAAGCGCACGCCAGAAAGAGCTGTTGGAAGAATTTAGCGCCACATTCGAGACCGAAGAAGGCTCGGCCGCCAGCCCACAGGCCAAAGGCTGGTTTGATAGCGTCAAAACTTTCTTTGAAAAACTTGCCAGCTAGTGCGGCAGACAAGTCTCGCGTGAGCGACACGGCAGACAATGCGAAACGGTCAAAATTGTTTCCAACCCTACTCGGGGAGCGCTTTGACACGCTGGCGCCGACGGTAAAACTCGCCCACGGCGGTCATTCTGTGCGCCTACTCGGGCGCAGTAACATCACCCGAGGCTCAGGCTTGCTAAGCAGATTCTGCGCGTTTTTTGCGCATTTGCCGCCTGCGCAAACAGACGTTGAAATCGAAGTCGCGATCCACGTTGCAAACGATGGCAGCGAATCCTGGAAGCGCCGCTTTGGTAGTGCGTTAATGCCAGCGGTTTTAAGTATTGCGCCGAACGGCCTGTTACGCGAACGTCTGGGCGCGGTGCGCTTTGATTTTCGCCTGACACCTGATGCGAATGGATTTCGCTGGTACGTTGAGCGCTTTGCCGCCTTCGGCATTCCCTTGCCGGCGCGTTGGTTTCGCGGCGTACATGCTTACAGCTATAGCGACGCCAAAAATTACCGTTTTTTAGTACACGCCGAACTGCCAATTGCGGGGTTGCTGGTGCGCTACGAGGGCTGGCTGACACCCGCAGATTTAAGCGCACTAAAATCCTAAAAATTAAGCTACTGCATCGTCTTGTGCGCCGCCAAGGCAGATTTTTTCGGACGTGCTTTTGCCGCAGTTGCAGCGATTTCCAAATACAGCGTGAGGGCGGTGACTTTGGCGAACTCAGTCAATTCCATCAGCGCGGTTTCATTGCCTTCGGCGTCGTCATCCAGCTCGATGTCGCTACGCGCGATACGCTCGAGGTCACGCAAGGCCTCACGCGCATCTTTGCTTAAACTTTTTTCTTGGTTGAACCCGCCCAAACCTAAACCGCCGAGAAAGCCACTGCACCATTCGGTTAGCGCATTGGCGCGCGCGCTGATTTCATGAGTGTCCTCGGGCAGTAAAAGCTCCAGTCGCATTTCGCCCTGCGTCAGCAGCTTAGCGGTGGTTTGCGCGAAGCCGTCTAGTTCAATCTCGGTGCCATCGGGTAGTTCCAAATCATGCTCGTCCAGCACAATCGCAATCCAGTGCGCATGCGGGGCCTGCGGGGCCGGCATGCCATCGTGTTCTTGGCTGAGCGCTTCGTCCAAAGTGACCTGCGTATGGATCGCGCCGCCCGCGCACAGATAGCCAACCAGCGAGCCGTGCACATGTGCCGCGCTGGCGCTTAAATTCAGCTCTGCGATCAAATCGCTCAGCCAGTCGTAGTCATAGAGTGTTTGCATACAAATCAATGTCGTTATGAATTTCCGCGAGTATCGGCACTTGCCTGCCTGAGTTCAATCGCCGCCCGCTTAGGCTATTCTTGCGCGCTTCAAAGCAAACTTTATTCTTCCCATGCGTTTTTCTGGAACTGATCTTTATGTCGCCACCGACGAGCTCAAGCTTGCGGTGAACGCGGCGGCAATCCTTGAGCGCCCGCTATTGATTAAGGGCGAGCCGGGTACTGGCAAAACTTTGTTGGCAGAGCAAGTCGCACGAGCGTTTGGTGCACCGTTGATTGAGTGGCACATCAAAAGTTCAACCAAGGCGCAGCATGGCTTGTACGAATACGACGCGGTCGCGCGCTTGCGCGATTCGCAGCTCGGTGAGGGCAGGGCTGCCGATATTGCTAACTATATTGTGCCCGGCAAGCTCTGGCAGGCGTTTGAGGCCGAGCAGCGGGTGGTGCTTTTGATTGACGAGATCGACAAGGCAGATATTGAGTTTCCTAACGATCTATTGCGCGAGCTAGATCGCATGGATTTTTATGTTTATGAAACGCGGCAAACCATCAAAGCGAAATTTCGCCCGGTCGTCATTATCACCAGCAACAATGAAAAAGAATTGCCGGATGCGTTTTTGCGGCGCTGCTTTTTTCACTACATTCGCTTTCCTGACGAAGCGACGCTGCGTGCGATTGTTGACGTGCATTTTCCCAAACTAAAAGCTGATTTGGTGCGCGAAGCCTTGACTGCGTTTTTCCACGTGCGTGAGCTACCCGCGATCAAAAAGAAGCCGTCCACCAGCGAGCTTTTAGACTGGCTCAAACTTTTGCTGGCAGAGGACATTCCAATTGAGCTGCTGCGCGAAAAAAATGCGAAAAAGCTCATTCCGCCGCTGTATGGCGCATTGTTAAAAAATGAGGCGGACGTACAGTTGTTTGAAAAGCTAGCATTTTTGGCACGCCGGGGCTAACGGAAAAACCGTGCCGACAATTGTGAGTGGGCTGTTTCGTTTTAAAGGGCAAGTGCATTGCGCGCGCTCGGCGCTGACGATTGACGCCAGTGAGATCAAGTTTTTTAAAGATGCGCTGCGGCTAGGCTGTGCGTTTTTCAAACTTGATTTAGCGAGCGGTACACCCGTTGACTTGTGGCAGCTCAATTTTTTCTGCGACACGCGCTTTGCCTGCACAATGCTGGTGATCAGCCGGCCACTACGCGCGAACGAGGCGCTCGATAGCGTCACTAAAACACTGTTTTCGGAAGCGGCGCAGGCGTTGGATATCAGCCCGTCTGCCGGCATGCTGCTGGATTCTGGGCGCTTGATCTACCAGCAAATGCCTATGGATGCCGCTGCCGTCAGTGCGGCGTCGAAATTTATGCGCGGCACGAACTCGCTTTTATCGAATGCGTTTGAAGAAAAAAGTGGACGATATTTGGCGGTAGAGCCGCGCGGTTTGGCGCTGATCAGCGAAGCCGCCGGCGTCGCCGTTATTTTTCAACGCTACACGGTGCTATTGGCGCTGCTGCGCGCGTATCAATACGCAATTGATAGTGCGGTTGATTTGCTGGCAGAGTTGGTCGCAATGCCACCATCACGTGCGCTAAATTTAAGCTTGAGCGCGCTGCATCGCGACAGCCTGGTGTTCGCCGCGCGGTTTTTGTTTGCCCGCCCGGTGCGCCTGGATACGGTGGACTTGCGCTATGTTTGGGCGCGTTTGAGTGATGTTAATCACCTAGGCGAGGTGCATCAGGAGTTGACCGAGCAATTAGCTGCGGTGCACGCGCTATTAAAAGTCGACGAAGAAAAACACGAAGCGGTGCGGGAAAAACGCGGGCAGTACGCGTTGACACTGATTGGGCTGATGCTGGCATTGATTTCGCTGTTGAGTTTGGTCGACATCACACCGGAAAAGCTGCACGCGTTTTGGCATGCTTGGTTTGGCAATTCGAATTAAGCTTAAACTGCGACAGGCGGGCGCAAGGCAAAATTGTAATTCTATTTTTTCGCCCCACATCCAACATATACGCCGCGCACGAGCGACACGGCATTTAAGTCT
>JANNYO010000020.1:0-3950 GCA_031410115.1 Rhodanobacteraceae bacterium
GCCCAATGCGCGGGTTGTTGTGACACGATTCCGGGCTCAGCTAATTTGGGGAATTTGACATGAGCACGCAGCGTCCAGCGTTTTTATACCCGATGGGTTCACCGTCAATGCATGCGCCGCTTGCACTCACGCGCGCCCAGATGTACGGGTTTTGGGTGCAGGGTGATACCAAAGTTTTGCAAGCGAGCTTAGATGCCAGCTTAAACCAATGCACCCAGGGCAAAATGCAGTTCAAGGTGCTGACGCCGTTTGTACTGCTGAGCTTCACCGATGTGAGCCATGCCAATAGCCTGTACCCGCCCGATCTAAACAAAGGCTGGGGCCAGGAAACCGATATCGTGACTTGGGTACTGGTAGGTCAAATCAGCGCCGGCGAGCGCGCGATCTCGCACATCTATTTTTATCCAATCCATATTTTCGTGAACGACGGTATGGCGCTGATCAACGGGCGCGAACTGTATGGCTATCCAAAATACATGTGTGACTACAGCATGCCAGCGAACCCAGACGCGCCGCTTAAATTCGCCGTGTCGGCCAAAGGTTTTCAGCCCTTTGCTGCAACGACCGAACTTGCACTGAAACCACTGCTGAGCGTGACCGGTGCGGCCGACAAGCCCAAACGCTTAGTGGCTAGTTTTGAAGCGTGGCTGCTTGAGATGCTGACATTTTTAAGAGCCATGCCGGGCTTTTGGCAATTCGACGACGCCGCGTGGCAGCAATTGCTTGCAACATTAAAAGCGCCAAACGTCGACCAAATTTTCCTGAAGCAATTCCCCGATGGCAGCGGCGATAGGGCCGTTTATCAAGCCATTGTGACTGCGCCAGCCGAGGTTAAAGCCATTCACACGCTGCATTTGTACGGTGAAACCTGCACTTTGGCGCTCAATGAATTTGCCAGCTTCCCGCTCAATCAGTCGCTTGGCTGGAAGCTGGGGGCGCAGCCTGCACTAATGCCTTTCGCGATCAATTTCGACTTTGTTGTGCAGCCCGGCGTTGAGCTGGTCAATAACTCGGTCATCAAGCGCGAGAAGATTGCAATTCTAGGCGGTGGTGTGGGCGCAATGACGGCGGCGTTTTGCTTGACCGAGCAGCCCGGCTGGCAAAATCGCTACGAGCTTGACGTCTATCAAATGGGCTGGCGTTTGGGCGGCAAGGGCGGCAGCGGGCGCAATGCAGCGGCGGGGCAGCGCATCGAAGAACACGGGCTGCACATTTGGTTTGGCTTCTACGAAAACGCGTTTTCGATCATGCAAAGTGCCTATGCTGAGCTCAATCGCCCAACCGGAAGCCCGCTTGCGGCTTGGGACGACGCGTTCAAACAGCAGCATTTTATTGCGCTGATGGAAGAAATCCGGGGCAGCTGGCAGATTTGGCCCATCGACACACCCATCACCGTCGGCATGCCGGGAAAAGGCAGCAGCGAGATCACGCTATGGGCGGCAATGCGCACCGGCTTGGCGTGGATCAAGATGTGGCTAGGTCGCATTCGCGCCGAGCATTTAGCCAGCCCAGAACACGCAATATTAGATGTTGAATCCACCCGTGGCACTTGGCTTGCCCGGCTTGCTGAGCATGTGCAGTCTGACGTTTTGCAACTCGGCGCAGATGTGCAGCTTGCGCTCGATGCGTTCGAGCAATTTTTCACTGGCCTTGATGAGCTGCTGGAAAATCACAGCGACGAACACCACAGCTTACTTTCTGACGTGCTGGTCGGCCTGCGTGACTGGCTGGCGAGCATGCTTGCCAAACACGCAACACTGACCGACACCCTGCGCCGGCTGTTTATCGCGTCTGAGCTTTCGATCAGCGTTGCCAAGGGCATGATTGACGATGGCGTGCTGAAAAACGGCTTTGAAGTGATCAACAATATCGATTTTTATCAGTGGCTTACAGCGCACGGTGCGAACGTTACCCACACGGTTTACAGCGCGCCCGTGCGGGGTTTTTACGACTTAATTTTTGCCTATGAAAACGGCGATTTCGCCAAACCCAATATCGAAGCTGGCACGATGCTGCGCGGCATGATGAAAGTCGCGATGTGCTATCACGGCAGCATTATGTACAAAATGCAGGCGGGCATGGGAGACGTGATTTTCGCACCGCTCTATCAAGTCCTAAAAAAACGCGGCGTGCGCTTCCACTTTTTCCACAAAGTATTGGCATTGGAAGGGAGCCACGACGGCAAAAATGTCGGCGCCATTCGCCTGCAAAACCAAGCCCAGCTGAGCGGCGCGGACTATGACCCACTGGTTCGCGTTAAAAACCTAGACTGCTGGCCCAGCACACCAAACTACGCGCAGATCGACGCGGCTCAGGCGGCACTATTGCAAGCCAATAGCATCAACTTGGAAAGCCAATGGAGTGCGTGGCCTGCGATTTACGCAGCGAAATTTGGCGCACCGCTGCCAGAAAAACAGCTGCTGCAGGGCGTGGATTTTGACCGCGTCGTGTTCGGGCTTTCGGTGGCGAATCTAGCCGACGTTGCCGCCGACCTACTGAGCAAAAGTGCAGCGTTGAATCAATGCAGCCTGCAGGTCAAAGCGGTGGCAACCCAGGCCTATCAAGTTTGGTTGAATAGCGATATCAAAGGCTTAGGCTGGCGCGCTTTTGCCAGCGACGGTCAAGCGCCGGTGGTGTCAGCTTTTTCAGAACCCTATGACACCTGGGCACCGATGGATCAGCTGCTGGTGCGCGAAGATTGGCCGGTAGCTTCCGCGCCAAAAAATATCTCGTACTTTTGCTCAGCGCTACCGATGGCAAGCTACCCGCCCTATACCGATTCCGACTTCCCAGCACGCGCTGCGGCACTGGCAAAACAGGGCGCGATGGCACAACTAAATGGCGATATTTCCGCGCTTTGGCCAAACGCGGTGCGCATGACCGGATTTGATTGGAGCCTACTACTGGACGCCAGTGCCGCGCGCGGTCCGGACCGTTTTGACTCGCAATATTGGCGCGCCAATGTCGATCCGTCCGAGCGCTATGTGCTGAGCCTAGTGGGCACCAGCCAATATCGCTTACGCGCTGATCAATCCGGTTTTAGCAACTTGTCGCTCGCAGGCGACTGGTTAAAAACCGGGCTCGATGCGGGCTGCGTGGAAGCCGCAACCATGGGCGGCATGCAGGCCGCACGCGCCATTTGCGGCTGGCCGGTGGTGATTCGCGGCGAATCAGGGTTTTAGTGGGCATCGCATGATTTCTTTCAGCGCCAAATCCTACTTTGCTAAAGTAAACCCAGCGGCTTTTTTGATCGCGTTCAAGATAAAACTCGGGCTCCAGCGGCTGAATGCGGCGGGTGGCTGCGCGAGGGTGCGGCCTTCTTTGGCGGCTGCCTGTGAATTGGCAATCGCACTGGCAACACGTGCCATCGCACCTGGGCCTTCTTTGGCGCAGCGCAGCGCTTCTAAACCCAAGCGGTCCCACCGAATCATGTGCTCACCTGGCACTTTGACCCAATCCATTCCGTGTTCGTCAGTGCGATTGAGCGGGTCCCAAAATTTTGCCCCCATAAGTGCCAATGCCTGCAAACGCACGCGCCCATGCAAACGAAAGCCCATCATGTCTTCATTGACCATCGCGACAAAGGCGTAGCCATGCTGCATCGCGCAGGGAAACCCATAAACGCGACCAATCACTACGTTTTCGTGATTACGCGCAAGATATTCGCAAATAGTGTCGAAGCGGGTGCGTGCGTTAGCCATCAGAGCGCGATGCGGTGAGCGGAGCGTGAGCATATCGCAGTCGCTGGCTGTTTAGGTTTTTACCGTGACGTTTCGATTGTGTGGACAACTAAACGCCTTGGACACTACATTCGAGCTTCTAAATGTTTGGCTAATCGCCCGTTCAAGTCTCGCAAAAACAAAACCAACCACAATACATAGGAAAGTCATGGCACTCATCGAAGGTTTTCGCGTCCAAAATTTTCGTGCTTTACGTGATGTCACGCTCGG
>JANNYO010000021.1:0-4425 GCA_031410115.1 Rhodanobacteraceae bacterium
AACCAGGGCATCTCCAAGCTTGGTAAGCTTGCTGCTGCGCTGATTTTGGGCAAACAAATCGTCCATCTTGCACCATTATTATTAGGTAGCTAATCATATCAGTTCAGGTTAGGATTTGGTAGGGGTTTTTAGAGGTTCCCACCAGTAATACATTGCCCGCCAGCCGGGTTGGTGCTTCTACGGTTTGCAAAAAATACGATAAAACGTTATTAATCGTTTTGCTGGTCATGCCTTTTTGATAATATAAGCCGTACAGTTTTTCCTGAATCCGCACCGGGGTAAAATCACCTGATGCCGACGGCGTTACGGTATTTTCCCAGCGTGATAGGCTGGATGTTTTATATTTAAGCTTATGATTCCAAATGATTTCATAGGCTGACTTTGGAATAGGGAAAGGCGTGCCTTCGGCAATATTCTCAATCCCGGCACCGTCGCCGACCATGGTCGCGGTGAGCGCATTTTTTTTCGTCATTTCGTAAATATGCGCGGGGAACGCGGCACTGCGGCGCGTCTGGTAAACATTCATCTTAAAATTGGGGTATTTACCAAACATTGCCAGCTGCCCGGCACCCAACATTGCTTTGTAGGTGGCTAAATTGGCGCGGGTAATGGTGAACTGAATTTTGTCGCTGCTAAACGGATCGGGGTGGTGATCACCTGGTTTGAAACCGGGCGGCACTTTGCTGTAGCCACCGTCCCAAGCCGGGATAGTGCCCGCTGCATTGCCTGCTGTTTCACCGCCCATTGGCGTTAAATTTTTGCCCAGTTGATCCGCTTCCGCCGCACTGACCGCGGCACTCGCGCCTGCGCTCCAAAATGCACACGCACTTGAAATCAGCGCGCACAAAACAAATGGCGTCAAAGAGCGGCGCGGTAAGAGGCGATGCGGTGGTGTGGGTTTTGTCAAAGACTTCATCGGCTAAATCGCAACTAGAGTGGAAACTCTAGTTGATCAAAGCAGCGGTCTTGATGCAAGACTTTATCTGGCGAAATTTAGCCCAGTACCAGCAGTAGCACTTTGCGCTGTTCTTGCAGCAAAACGTTGTAGGTGTAGGCGGCGGCGCGGGTGTCCATCACTTCCAAGCCGACGCCAGCGCGTAAAAATGCCGCGCGAATTTCGCTGCTCGGAAAAATTAAGCGCGCCCCGGTGGCAATCAAAACCACTTCAGGTTTACATGTCAACAGGCGTCCAACCTGCGCTACGGTTAAGTCAGCGATCGTGCTGAAACCCGCTGCCGCGATGCCAGCGTCGATGCCGTCCGCCGACACCCAATAGGGCGCGTGGCGTGCCTGCGCCAAAATCAATAGCGCGCCATTTTCGATGCCGCTGACGGCAAACTCATTGTCAAGATGTTGGGTGAGCTGCATGGCGCTAAAACTCGACTCTTTTTCCCGTGTCGCCTTCCGGCGAGACTTCGCGCACAGGCGCGTAACCGGATGCAACCCATGCGCTTGCGACGTCGTGGTCAAACTTATAATTTGCCGCAACCCTAATCCGTGCAAGCTGCACATTGCTATCGTCGAACGCGCTCAATATGGCGTGCGGATTATCTTCATCTGGCACGATGTCCAGCAACACGCGAACGCGCCCGTGGGGGGTCGCAACCTTCGTGCTTTTATGCAAATTGGCGTGCGTTTGCTGCGCGTGGCGCATGACGATTTCATTCGCGGTTTTGACCAAAGTGGTGAACGCCGAGGCGTCCAGCGGCTTAGGATTTTTCTTATCGCGCCCCATCGTCCAGGGCCCGACCAAACTCGGCTCAGATTCACCCTCCATCGTCATTGCCACCGCCCAGCCATCGTCGTCTTCGTTTTTAATGACCTGTGCGGTCCAACCGCTTTGCGACCATCGCAAGGCCTCTTGAATGAGTTGATTGCCGGATTCAGCGTCGGAATCTTCTATGTCAGCATGCGGACGCGGCGCGGGCTCAGTTTGGGCGGGTTTCGCCATTTTATTTTTTGCCAAGGTATTTTTTGCTTTGATTAATTTGTTCGTAAGCTTAACTGGATTTCCCCCAACGCTTGCCTGCGCGAATTGCTGCGCATCAGCCCACGCCACATCGGCGCTAGCGAATTCCTCGGGCATCGCACACTATCTGGCCCATGCGAGAACTTAAACTTGACCTAACCGAGCAACTCAAACGCTGGAAAGCGGGTGACAAGGCCGCTGAAAGTACGCTGATCGAGGTGCTCTATCCGCTGCTTAAGCGCAGCGCCCTCGGTGCATTGCGTAAATGCGCGCCGGGAAAATTAAGCCTGAGTGCCACCGAGCTGGTGCATGAAACCTACCTGCGCCTGATCGATCAGCGCAACAACTTTGAAAATCGTGCGCACTTTATGGCGATTGCGGCGCAAACGCTCAAACGCGTACTGCTGGATTTAATTAAGACCCGGCAAACTGAAAAGCGCGGCAGCGAATTCGACTTCATCGCACTCGACCTACTCCACCCCGACGCGACGCCCGATGCGAATCAAAATACCCGCAGCCCAGTGGCAATTGTCGCGGCGTTTCAACGCCTGGAGCAATTGAGCAAACGTGACCCGATCGCGGCGAACGTGCTGGAACTGCGCTTGCTCGGTGGGCTGACCAACGAGGAGGCAGCAAACGTGCTCAATATTGGTGTTGCGACCGCCGGGCGCCACTTCGCTTTTGCGCGTGCTTGGCTGGCGAAGTAGCGTCTTGCACGCTGATCTATTGCACAATAGCGGCATCTTTGTCGCACGGACTAAACCGATATGTCAGCCCAACGTCAACTTAAAAGCGCAACGTACAGCGATTACTTGCAAATAAATGATGGTAAACGCTACGAACTTATCCAAGGCCAATATTGGCTAATGGCTGGCGCAGGACTGCCGCATCAGCGCGCTGTGTCCGAATTATTGATCCAGATTGGTACGTTACTTAGAGGTAAACCGTGCCGCGTTCTCACAGCACCCTTCGACGTCCGCCTCGGCGAAACATTCGATGCCGACGGCTTCGAGTCCAACGTCGTGCAGCCTGATTTGTTGATCAATTGCGACCGCAGCAAAGAAACCCCGACCGGCCTAAAAGGCGCACCGGACGTTGCCATTGAAGTGATTAGCCCAGGCGGTGCCGGGCGTGACTTAGTGGTAAAGCGCCGCCTGTACGAGCGCGCTGGTGTGACGGAATATTGGGCTTTCGATCCGGAAGGCCGGGTGCTGCACATGCATTATCTACTCGACGGGAAGTACACCCACGAAAGCGTTCTTGCACGTGGCATTTTGACCCTGCGCGGCCTGAATATTCCGGTGGATTTTGATCAAATTGAATGCCCTGAAGGCTTTGTTTATCCAGAGGAATATTGAGGTTGTTTTTCTGGCTGAGCTTACGTCTCCCATTGTCACCCCGGCTCAGCTGAGGCCCAAGATGCCTGCGAAGCCTAAAATCAAACCCTAAAGAGACCGCGAAATTGCTGCTTTTATTGGGCTATTGATGCGCCAGCAGTTGAAGTATTTCAATCCAGCCACGGATTGACCACAAAGCCTTTCAACGCAGTAAAATACTTCACGTTGCGGGTTGCCAGTTTTGCTTTCGCGCGCAGCACGATGCCCGCAATCTGCACATCCCGCATGTCGACCGGCGTTCCGCGAACTTCAAGCGCCGCCGAGTAGCGCGCCGCCGCCCGTGCTGCACCTGAATCAAAATCCAGCACCCGCCCAGCTAAAATATTGGCTTCAAAGTAAACCAGTCTGGACTCAAGCAAATTGCGCCTTTTGCCGACAGCCATTCGCTGCAAACCAAAATGCAGCTCAAATAGTGTGATGGCGCAACTCCATAGCGTTCCTGTCGCTTGCGCATCTGCCCATTGCAGCACTTTGGGCTCAGGCCGCTCGCGCATCAGCTCTGAAATCACGTTGGTGTCCAGAACAATCACGTTAACGTTTCCGTCGACTCACAGAAACTGTGCAGGTATCGCAGCACGGCGCGGTATTACCGCCAGTTCGGTTTTTAAACCCGCCCCCGACCCGGAAAAGCACTGCAGCATCGCAGTACCAAAACCAACGGGTTCTGCACTCATTTGCAGCGCCAACGCGGAGGTCAAAATCGCGCGAGCTTCTGCCTCCATACTACTGCCGTTGCGCATCGCACGGCGACGCAAGCGCACTTTTACCGCCGGGTCTAGACCACGAATCAGCAGCTGTGCTGCGCCTTGTTGAACGTCTCGATTGGTTTGCGTCACGATAAATTCCAGTAGCATTGACTGTTCTAGATAGCACGATATCAAAAATTCCGTCTTCTGATTTTGCCACCATCGCTAAACCCATCAAACGACCATCGCCTATTCGCTAAGGTTCACATGCCCACCCAAGCCACCCCCACCCCTAGCACCACCAACTGGGCACGCCAACGCGTACTGTTCGAGGCCGCACTCGAGCTTGCGCCCGACGCGCGCGCCAATTTTA
>JANNYO010000022.1:0-21997 GCA_031410115.1 Rhodanobacteraceae bacterium
TGTCCGCAAGCGGAGACTCTATTGCCCGGGCTTTTGCAGTGTCGGGTTTTTGCAGTGTCGGGGTTTTGCAGTGCCGAACGTTTATGCTGCATACCGACTTTTGCGGCTAATTGGCTTTTTGAGGAGGCGTCAGCCACGGCACCGCCAAAAGTGCTACCAAGCTAAAGCCAGCGGCGGCATAAAAACACGCTTGATCGCCCATTTTTGTCCACAGCACTCCAGCAATCAGCGCGCTTGCGACGCCGCCTAAACCAGAGGCCGCGCTGTAAAACAAGGCCTGCGCGTAGCCCAAATCGTGGGTTGCGACATCGCGCGCTATGACTTGCATGATTGCTGCGTGCAGCGCCGCGAAAGTCAGCGCATGCGCGGTTTGTGCGGCGGCAATAACCAGTCCAGAGTCCGGCCAATAGCCGATTGCAGCCCAGCGCAGCGCCCCGGCAATCAAGCAAAAAGCGACCAAAGGTGCGGTGCGTACGCGCAGCAAAATTTGCCGCATCAGCGCAAACGCAATGATTTCGCAGCCCACACCCAACGACCAGAGCGCGCCGACTTGAAATGCATCAAAACCGTGGCGCAATAAAAACACGCTGAAATAGACATATAGCGGGCCGTGCGCGATTTGATTGCAAAAACCGACAAAAACTAAGGCGACAATAGAGGGTTTTAGGACGCGTTTGAGTGGGGAGTTTTCGCTGGGTGTGATCTGACGAGCAGAAACTTGTAGGTGGCTCAACGCGGTCTCGACCGGCGGATACGAACTCAAATAACTGGCCCACACCATCAACGCCACCAGCGGCAGCATCGCGATGATCAGATAGCCCGCGCCAACCGTGCGAAAAAGTGCGCCAAAGCTCAATACCACCAATAAAAAACCCACCGAACCGTAGACGCGAATGCCGCTGTAGTGCTCGGTTTGGCCGTGCAGATGCGCCAACGTCAGCGCCTCGTACTGCGGCATCAGCGCGTTGTAGAGGCTAGCGAAAACCAGCATGACCAGCAGCATGCCCCAAAACGGCCAATGCGGCAAAAAGCACACGCATGACAGCAAGGTGCCAAGCGCGCCATAGCGCAGCCATTGAATCGGATTCGCACTGCGCGCTACGCCCGAATTCCACAGGTTTGGTGCCAGCGCTCGCGCGGCGTACCAAAGGCTCATCAACACGCTGAGCTGCCAAGCAGTAAAGCCGCGCGCCTCTAAAAATGGCCCAAAATACGGCGAAAATGCGCCAAGAGCGGCAAGATAGGCGAAATAAAAAAGTTTGAGTTGCGGGTGGTCGATGCGCATGATGGAGGTTATCAAATCAGGCGCGTATGAGCAGCCCAGCCGTCCAAACGCCCCCAAATTTGCTTAAGCGTCAGTGTTTCGGCACCGTTGCGCCAAATTTCTTTTTGGCCCTTTTCGTATGACGATTCACAACTCCGTATTAGAACTGATCGGCAACACGCCGATGGTCAAAGCGCAGCATCTGGACACCGGTTTGTGTGAGCTGTATTTGAAGATGGAAAACATCAATCCGGGCGGCTCGATTAAAGATCGCATTGGTCTGTCGATGATTGAGCAAGCCGAGCGCAGCGGCGCACTAAAGCCCGGCGGCACGATTGTCGAGGGCACGGCGGGCAACACCGGTTTAGCGCTGGCATTGGTGGCGCAGCAAAAAGGCTACAGGCTAATTTTGGTGATCCCTGACAAAATGAGTCGAGAAAAAATCTTTAATTTGAAAGCCATGGGCGCGGAAGTGGTGCTGACGCGGTCCGACGTTGGCAAAGGCCACCCAGAATATTACCAAGACCTAGCGCGCTCGATTTCCGAGGCCACGCCGAATTCGTACTACATCAATCAGTTCGCTAACCCGAGCAATCCGTATGCGCATGAATTTGGCACCGGGCCGGAGATCTGGAATCAAATGCAGCATCAAATGGACGCGATGGTCTTTGGCGTCGGCAGTGGCGGCACCCTGACTGGGCTGACGCGTTTTTTCAAGCGCGCTGCACCGCACGTAGATTTGGTTTTGGCCGACCCGCAAGGCTCGGTGTTGAGCAAATTCGTCAATGAAGGCGTGCTGGACAAACAGGGCGGCAGCTGGACGGTGGAAGGTATCGGCGGTGATTATTTGACGGCAATCGGCGATTTCTCCCGCGTGCGCGTGGCCTATGCGATCAGCGACAAAGAAAGCTTTCACGTCGGACGCGAACTGTTGATGAAAGAGGGCGTACTCGGCGGCTCCTCAACTGGCACCGTGATCGCTGCCGCACTGCGCTATTGCCGTGCGCAAACGGTGCCAAAAAAAGTGGTGGCGTTTGTCTGCGACACCGGCAATAAATACCTGTCAAAAATGTACAACGACTATTGGATGCTGGACAACGGTTTCTTAGATCGCGAAGAGTTCGGCGACCTGCGCGATTTAATCGTGCGCCCATATGCGCAGCGCGACACGGTAACCGTCAAGCCGGAAGACGCGCTGACCGTGGCATATCAGCGCATGAAACTATATGACGTGTCGCAGTTGCCGGTGATGTCGGACAGTCAGATCGTTGGCATCGTCGACGAATCGGATATTTTGATGCACGTTTACGGCGATCAAAGCCGCTTTCGCGATCCGGTGTCGACTGCGATGGTGAGCAAACTAACTTTTGTTGAAGTCACCGCGCCGGTGAGTGAATTGATGCCAATTTTCGATTTGGGCCAAGTTGCGATCATCAAACAAAAGGATAAATTCTTAGGTCTGATCACGCGCATGGATCTTTTGAACTATCTGCGCCGCCGCGCGAATTAAAACGCATGATTGCGCTGATACAACGCGTCAAGCGCGCACGGGTTTTAGTGGCCGAACAGTGCATCGGTGAAATTGCTGTTGGCTTGCTTGTATTCGTCGCCATTGAGCGCAGCGACAATTCTGCACTGGTGCCAAAAATGCTGCATAAGCTATTGAATTACCGAGTGTTTTCCGACGACGCCGGCAAGATGAACTTGTCCTTGAAAGATGTTTCAGGTGGCTTGCTGCTAGTGTCGCAATTCACTCTAGCCGCCGACACTAATTCTGGCCTGCGCCCAAGCTTCACACCGGCGGCAGAACCTGCTGAAGGCCAGCGCCTTTACGATGCTCTGGTGTTTGCCGCGCGCGCTGCGCATGCATCGGTTGCAACTGGGCAATTCGGCCTAGATATGCAGGTGGAACTGGTGAACGATGGGCCGGTGACATTTAGTTTGCGGGTATGATGCATGCATCAAATGGAGAATCGCGATGCGTGCGACTGCAGAAATAGATGAGCAAACCTAGGAGCACGTCAGGCGACGCGCGAGTTCGTGATCCATTTCGATGGGGAAATTGTTAGGTGAAATGATTGAGAATAGCTTGAAGGCGACCACTTTTTACGTTACCTAAAGTTGCAAATCCACAGAAACTAAACGAAACCGCTTCAGATAAAAAACCGTCGTACATCCGTTTAAAGAGCAACAACTGGTTTGAAATCTATCGTTTGTGGGCCATCGGTTTTCGCAAGTACTGCATTATCACTGAAGTCCTGTGCTCACTCCCACTCAATAGTAGCCGGTGGCTTCCCAGAAATATCGTAAACCACGCGCGAAATACCCTTAACTTCGTTGATGATGCGCCGGCTCACCAGGTCCAAAAAGTCGTATGGCAAGTGCGCCCAGTGCGCGGTCATAAAATCAATGGTTTCCACTGCGCGCAGGGCGATGACCCAGTCATAGGCGCGGGCGTCGCCGACGACGCCGACGGATTTGATCGGCAGAAATACCGCGAACGCTTGGCTGACGCGATCATACAAATTTGCCCGGCGCAGTTCGGCGATGAAAATGGCGTCGGCTTTTTGCAGCAGTTCGACACATTCGGGTTTGATTTCACCCAGCATACGCACCGCCAGGCCCGGGCCGGGGAAGGGGTGGCGATAGACCATTTCTTTTGGCAAGCCCAGCGCCACGCCGATACGGCGCACTTCATCTTTGAATAGCTCGCGCAGCGGTTCACACAGCTGCATGTTCATGCGTTCGGGTAAGCCGCCGACATTGTGATGGCTTTTGATGACGTGCGATTTGCCGGTTTTGCTGGCCGCCGATTCGATCACGTCCGGATAGATTGTGCCCTGCGCCAACCATTTCGCGCCGCCGTGCTGTTTGGCTGCGGCCTCAAAAATTTCGATAAATACCCGCCCGATCGCTTTGCGTTTCGCTTCCGGGTCAGCCAAGCCGGCAAGCGCTGCGTAAAACTGTGCTTTCGCGTCAATGCGAACAATTTTGAGCGGCGCAGCGTCGGGGTTTTCGCGTGCGCGTGCGGCGAAAATCTGCATCACTTCATCGCCTTCGCGCCATCGCAACAGCCCGGTATCGACAAAAATACAGGTTAGTTTGCTACCAATCGCGCGGTCCAGTAGCGCCGCCAACACTGATGAATCAACGCCGCCGCTTAGGCCCAGCAGGACTTCGTCTGCGCCCAGCTGCGCGCGCAAACGGCTAACGCTGTCGCTGATGATATTTTCCGCCGTCCACAGCGGCGCGCACTGGCAAATATCGACGGCGAATCGGCGCAAAATTTCGCCGCCCTGCTTGGTGTGGGTGACTTCTGGGTGGAACTGCACGCCATACAGCCGCCGCGCGTAATCGGCCATGGCAATAATCGGCACGCTCGCGGTCAGCGCGGTAACAACAAAGCCGGGTGGAATCGCGTCCACCCGATCACCGTGGCTCATCCAAACATCCAAATGGCTTTCACGTTCGCCGTCCGCCAAGCCATCTAACAACGCCGGGCCAGCATCGGCTGGCGTGCGGCTTTTCAGCATCACTTGAGCATAGCCAAACTCGCGATGCGCGCCACTGACCACCGCACCACCCAACTGCGCCGCCATCGTCTGCATCCCGTAGCAAATGCCCAGCACCGGCACGCCTAAGCGAAAGCAAAGCTCAGGTGCGTGCGGCGGCGTGGCATCGTTGACGCTTTCCGGCCCGCCGGAAAGGATCAGCCCGCGCGGTGCAAAACTTTCAATCAGCGCAGGTGCGACATCCCAGGGGTAAATTTCGCAATAAATGCCCAGCTCACGAATGCGCCGGGCGATCAGCTGGGTGTATTGCGAGCCAAAATCGATGATGAGCAAGCGCTGGGCGTGGATGTCGGGGGGTGGGGGCGCAACGTTGGTCATGGCGAGCCTAGTCTTGGTCAATGGTTTTGGCTTTTGAGTGTAAGGCATGCGTTCGTTTTGGCATGTGGCATTACAAAACGCGGGTCGATGTGATGGTGATACCCACCAAAATCGAGTGCAAACTCGCCTAGATTTAGGGCATAACTGCACTCGGCGGTGACTTTTATTCAAATCGCATTTTCAACCCCCACCTTTAAAACACTCGGAGCGTTTCATGCCTTATAACAAGTTCAAAAAGCTCGCCGAAGAGACCGGCGCGAAGTTTGTCGATATGCGTTTTGCTGATTTATTGGGCAAAGATCACCATTTTACCTTCCCGCTGCACGCCATCGACGAGTCCACCTTTGAAGACGGCAAAATGTTTGACGGCAGCTCAATCGCCGGTTGGAAAGACATCAATGAATCCGATATGGCCTTACTTCCTGATGCGGCAAGCGCATTTTTAGACCCATTTATGGAAGAACCCACCCTGGTGGTGCGCTGTGATGTGTTGGAGCCCTCGACGATGCAATCGTATTCACGCTGCCCGCGCGGCGTGGCAAAACGCGCTGAGCTGTATTTAAAAGCGTCTGGCACGGCGGATGTGGCTTATTTCGGTCCAGAGCCCGAATTTTTCGTATTTGATTCGGTGCAGTCAGAAGTTTCGATGAAAGGCTCGTTCTACGAAATTGATTCGCGCGAAGCCGCGTGGAATTCCGGCAAAGCTTACAAAGAAGAAGGCGGCAACACTGGGCAACGCCCGAACGTGAAAGGCGGCTATTTCCCAGTGCCACCGGTAGATTCGCTGCAAGATTTGCGTTCCGCGATGTGTTTGGCGCTGGACGCGTTGGGCATCGAAGTCGAAGTGCATCACCATGAAGTGGCAACCGCCGGCCAGTGCGAAATTGGCACCAAATTCAACACCTTAGTACGTAAGGCCGATGAGCTATTGATGCTGAAATACGTGGTGCGAAACATTGCCCATCAGCACGGCATGACCGCGACCTTTATGCCTAAACCGATCGTTGGCGACAATGGTTCGGGCATGCACGTGCACCAGTCCTTAGCCAAAGGCGGCAAAAATTTATTCGCCGGGGAAGGCTACGGCGGTTTGAGTAAAACTGCGCTGTACTACATCGGCGGCATCTTCAAGCACGCGCGCGCAATTAACGCGTTCGCCAATTCCACCACCAACAGCTACAAGCGCTTGGTGCCCGGCTTTGAAGCGCCGGTGATGTTGGCTTATTCGGCGCGCAATCGCTCCGCGAGTTGCCGTATTCCCTGGGTGCCAAACCAAAAAGCGCGCCGCATTGAAGTGCGCTTCCCAGATCCGGTGCAAACCGGCTATCTGACTTTCTCCGCGCTGATGATGGCCGGCTTGGATGGCATCAAAAACAAGATCGACCCAGGCGCGCCGATGGACAAAGATTTGTACGATCTGCCGCCAGAAGAAGAAAAGAACATCCCGACCGTTTGCCATAGCCTGGACATGGCTTTGGAAGCGCTGGACAAAGATCGCGAGTTCCTCAAAGCCGGTGGCGTGTTTACCGACGATTTGATTGATGGCTATATCGCGCTGAAAATGAAGGAAGTCACCGCGCTGCGCATGCACACACACCCAATTGAAATCCGGGATTTCTACGCAGTTTGATTTGATTTTTTTTGCCCGAAACTAGACGCCAGCGATGCGAATCGCTGGCGTTTTGGTATCTGCGATCAACCGATGTCCGCCAGTGCCGCAGCCAGCGTCGGGAAGCGAAAAGCAAAGTCCATATCTAGTAATTTCGCCGGCACAATTTCCGCGCCTTGCAGCAATAGTGGTGCGCGTTGGCCCAACACCGGGCGTAGCGCAAACGCCGGAATACGCCACAACATCGGGCGATGCAGCTGTTTGGCGAGCGTTGCAGTAAATTCTTGATTGGTGGGTGCATGCGGCGCAACCGCATTGACCGCGCCGTGCAGATCCCCGTCGAACCCAGCGCGCACCAGCATGGCAACCACGTCATCCAGATGCACCCAGGCGAAGTGCTGAGCGCCGCTTGCAAGCACCGCACCGCCGCCGACAAACGCCGCAAGCCGCATCATCGGATAGGCACCGCCGCCTTTGCCCAACACCACACCAATGCGCAAATTCACCACGCGCAAGCCGAACGGCTCGGCTTTGCCCGATATTGCCTCGATGGCCTGACAGAGTTCGGCGGCAAAACCCGTGCCCGCAGCGGCGGATTCATCCAGCAGCTGCGCCGATTGCGTGGGATAGAAACCAACGGCGCTGGCCTGCACCCAAGCTGATGGCGGGGTTTTCGCGCGTGCGACAAAGGCAAGCAGCTGCTCAGCGATGCCGAGTCGACTATCCATCAACACCCGTTTGCGCGCAGCGGTCCAGGGCCAGGCCAAGACATTAGCGCCGGCCAAATGCACGATTGCGTCGAACTGCGCATCATCGGCAAGCGTATCGGCAGACTCATGCGCGGTGACGTTACCTAAAATTTTTCGCGCGTGCGCTGGGTTGCGCGACAGCACTGTTACTTGCACGCCTGCTTCGTGCGCTGCCTTGACCAGCTCCTGACCGATGAAGCCAGTCGCGCCGGTAATCAATAACCGCTGTAGCCCGCCAAAATCATGCATCACTGTGTCCTTCATAGCCACGGGTCAGACTCGCGTTTTGTCATCGGACGGCTCTCGTATCAGACAGTCATCGTTACTGCAATGCCCGATCAAACCGTAGCCCAAATACTTCGCCAACGCGCCGCTGACCGCAAGTCGGTTGTTGGCAAGGGTTGCGTAAAGCTTATCGAAGACAAAGCGAAGGCCGGGTAAATCTGTGTGCTCGAGCGCGCGTGCAAGCGGTGTTTTGGCGCCAACAGCGCGGTAAACCAGCCGAATGGCGTCCATGCCGATGTGCCAATGCCCCGCCAAATCACGCACGTGCAGCGTGGTTTCCAGGGCTTGCGGGGCAAAGCCCCAGGCGTGTGCTGCGAAATCCGCGCCGCGAATATTGACCAGTTTGAGCTGATTGGCATGGTCGGTGGCTTTCAATGCCAACAGCTCAGTGCGGCAAAGCGGGCAATCGTGGTCGTACAGAGCAATCAGGGTGGGCGTGCGAGTGTTTGGCATAACGGTTGCTCCGGCGGATTTGAATATCATTTCTGATGTTTCAGAAAATACAGAAATTATAGACGATTTATCCAGCCATGTTGCGTACCACGTCAATGAAATAGTGCTGGCAGCCTATTGAGTGTTGAGCCGACGCACCGCTAAAGTACTTTGATGAATTTCCGCTCATTGGGTACCGTCTTACGCTGGCCATTTTTGCGTAAAGCTGGCTTGCTATTTCTGCTCGTTGCGTCCGCTGAAGCAGTTGCCGCCAGCGATGGCCATGCGCTGCCTGGGTTATCGGTTTCACCGCACGTGCATTCGGTGAAATCGCCGGCGTTTGCACTGGGTGCGCTTGATTTCACCCCAAATGGTACGCAACCAGGTCTACTTTCAAGCATTGAAGGCAACCGGGGTTGCGGTGATTGCCATGCCGGTGGCGCCAACGATCAAACACAAATGGCGTCGCCCACTTGGTCGGGCTCGATGATGGCTAACTCTGCCCGGGATCCAATGTTTTGGGCAGCACTTGACGTTGCTAACCACGATGTTCCAGGGGTGGGTGATTTCTGCATACGCTGCCACATACCAACAGCCTGGCTGGGCGGGCGGGTGCGCAAAGATGGCAATGGCGGATTGGTTGCGGGCACCAATGGCTGCCTTTTGCAGGGCGACCATGACGATCTTGACGGAAAACTCAATGACTACGGCGGTATTGGCTGCCAATTTTGTCATCGCATTGCGCCCACCGGGCCGGCTGGGCAAGCGACCATCACGTTTAATGCCAATCTTTGGTTTGATGACGCACTGAATTGTACCGAAAACGGTCAAAATGCCGGTGGCCCGTGCCGCCGTGGCCCGTATCGATATCCAGATATCACGCCGGTCGGCAGCGTAACCGCCCCGCACGGTTGGCAGCGCGATGCCAGCTATCAGGGTAGCGCCTATTGCGGTAGTTGCCACAATGTCAGCTCGCCCGACACCAGCGCTGGCCCACTGAAAACGCTAATTTTAAACAATGGCAGTGATACCGGCATCGCTTTCCCGCTGGATCGCACCTACAGCGAATGGTTGTTAAGCGACTACAGCGATACGTTATTTCGCGATGGGGTTGAAAATGCCGGGCCGTCAACGGGCACTGCGTTTGGCGAAACCTGTCAGTCCTGCCACATGCGTGGTTCGAGCTTATCGAGCGCGCGCGCATGTTCGTTAACGGCGCCCGGTGCGCGCAGCAATCATTTGCCGGTACATGAATTTGCTGGCGCCAACGCGTTCATGGTGAGCGTCCTAAAAACCCTTTATGGCACCGCACTTGGGCGCAATGCCGCGTTTGATCGCACCTTGAATTTGATCAATGACAATCTAAGCAATCGCTCCGCAAATATTGGCATTACCCTGCAAACTTTTCCTGCCAACGCCACGGTGCTCAGTGCGAGCGTCAAGATCACTAACTTGACCGGCCACAAGCTGCCCGCAGGCTCCGGCGAAGGGCGGCGTATGTGGCTCCATGTGGTTGCACGCGATGCGGGTAACAGCATCATTTTTGAGTCCGGTCGCTATGATTCCGCAACTGCGATTTTGACGCCAGATAGCCAGCTAAAAGTCTATGAAAATTTGCCGGGGTTTTGGCAACGTTTTGGCAATACTAGTCAGTGTGTGCTGCAAGAAAACATCACGCAGCGGAAACTCTTCAACATGGTGCTCAATAATTGCATTGCAAAAGATAATCGTATTCCACCACTGGGTTTCCGCGGTGCCAGTAACGTCGAGACTCAGCCGGTCAATTACAGCTATCCGGCAACTGCGCCAGGTTCTGGGAAAGTCGTGAATTTCGATGTGACCCAATACAGTATTCCGATACCCAAAAGTGCCGTACGTCCGATCCAAGTACAGGTCAGCCTGAGCCATCAAGTGATGAGCAAAGACTATGCTGAGTTTTTGCAAACCGAAGCAGTCAGTCATAATTTTCAAACTGAGAATCAAATGTGCAATCAAAACGGGGCGGTGGGCCCGGCGGATCAAACGCGCGGTGCATTTATGTTCGATGCGTGGAATAGCGTTGGCAAAAGTGCGCCGAGCAACATGGTCAGTGCCACGGCGACGTCAAGTCAATGAGCGCGCGCATCATTGGACTTTGCTGTCTATTGGCCTTGATGTCGGCGTGCACGCGCCACATGCCTCGTGCAGGTGACGCTGCAAGGCCCGCAGGTTTCGTGCTGGTGCGGGAGTATGTAGACAGCGTTAAAACGCCCCATGGCGATGAGTATCAGCGCGTGCAATATGGCTGGGATTATGATCAAAAAGTAGCCATTCAGCGGATATCGAAGCTCGATGGCAGCTTGATCAGCGTAGACGCACAACCCAACCTGACGCTAGCAACGACCCCAGACGAGTTGGCTTTTGCCTTTAAATTGGTGCGTGAACACGCTGCACTGAAGGCGCTTGCAGCACGCGCAGATGCCCAAATTTACGGCGGTTTTATCTTAACGAGTGCTCCGCACGCAGGTAATTTGAGCGCGGCTAACCGGCTTTGTACTAAGGGCAGCCGATGCGTGCACGTGATCATTTCTGGCGGCAGCGAAGGCCAGGAACCGCTCGCGCATGCCATTGTCGACCTAGCGCGTGGACAGGTGGTTGATGCCGACTACCGCGGTGTGGCGGCGGTAATGAGCAAAATTAAGTCGTAGCGTTGCTAATTCGCCACGCCAACCTATTCCAACAGTACACCGCAGCAGGGAGACATTTATGATTTTGAAAACGAAAGAACATCGCACGTCAGCGACAAAGCAAATATGCGTCTTAGCCGGATTCATTTGTAGTCATGCAGCGATGGCGAATTCGCCGATTTGCAACGCAGCGGCGGGCGAAAACAAAGTGTCTTGGCCATCAGCGGCGGCGCCTACGTGGGAGCTATGCTGGTTGAAACCATCCAAATCGTCCGGCCCGGATGGCTCTGGGTTGGAGCTACGCAACGTGCATTTTCGCGGTGTGCTGGTGATCAAGCGCGCGCATGCGCCGATGCTATTTGCGGAATATCGCAACGGCGCTGGCGGCGATTGCTATCGGGACTGGAAAGATGAAGACGCGTCATTTATCGCCGAGCCGGGCGTCCGCAATATCTTGGGCACACCAATTAATTTTTCTGCGACAACCTCTTGCGATATTTCCAGTGCGCCGACGACCTCATACGGTGCTTGCCACTTTCAACAACCGGGCAGAACCATGGCCGACTGTAACGGTGGTGGTGTGGCGATAGAAAACTTAGCGGCAGGGATGGGCTTTCGTTTGACCACGCAATACGCCGCAGCATGGTACCAATACACTGCACGCTATGAGTTGTTGGCGGACGGCAATATTGATGCCAAATTTGGTTTTGGCAACTTGAACGGCACGTTGAATGACGTGACCCATTGGCACCAAAATTACTGGCGCTTTGATTTTGATATTGATGGTGCTGGCAACGATACGATCAATTTTGCAGGTGCGCCGATCTCAAATGAGTTTGCCGCTATCCGGACCACGTTTGGCACGTATTCTGTTACCGATGCCAACGCTGGTTTTGGCTACGTGGTGTCGCCAGGCGCGAACGACGATACCTTCCCGGCGAATCAGTCGGGTCGGGGGTTTCATCTCGTCGATGTCATTG
This sequence comes from Rhodanobacteraceae bacterium, assembly GCA_031410115.1. Taxonomy (GTDB): domain Bacteria; phylum Pseudomonadota; class Gammaproteobacteria; order Xanthomonadales; family SZUA-5; genus JANNYA01. The sequence goes on from JANNYO010000022.1 coordinate 11,876, forward strand.
GCAGTGCTTATAAGGCAAATGAATATGGGGATAGACCCGATAATTTGCTCGGCGATTGCACAATGAACGCGCCAGCGATTGCCAATAGCGAGAACATCAGCCAAACCGACGTGGTGCTGTATTACCGTGCATCGGTGCGCGATACCACGGCGAATGACTGGGCGCTGCCGGGTGGTGGCTTTGCACCGCAAGATTCAATGGTGTGCAAACGCGTGGGCCCGATGTTGCAGTTAATTGGCAATTTCCCAATCCCGGCCGGGGATTTCCGGCTGTTTAAAGACGGCATGGAATAACGATGCTTACTCCAACGGACGATCAGTGCGCAAACACCCGTCGAAGAATGGCGGAAGTCTGCTGCAGCGGGTTTTTGCGAATCTCACGCTCTTTTTGCGCGACGTAAAAATACAGCCCGTCCATGGCTTTTTCGGTGATGTAGCTGTCCAGATCCACCGCTTGACCGCCGCCCAAGAGACTCGCCAGACCGCCACTTTTTTTGTTCAACGTTTTGTATTTTTGCGCCACCCCGGTTTCACCGGTGGCAAGCGTGACGATCGGCAAAAATTTGGTGCGCAGTTGATCTTGCGTCACACGGCGAAAATATTGCGTGCCCGCGTCTGCATCACCACGGACAATGTTCAAGGCGTCCGTTACCGACATCTGCCGGACCGCACCCGCGAAAATATCAGCCGCTGCTGGCACCGCTTTTTCGGCGGCGCGGTTCATGGAAACTTCTAGCTCGTCTACGTACTGGCTGGCACCCAATTTGCGCGCGGTATCGGCAATTTTCTGCACGTTTTTCGGCAGCAAAATTTTGACCGCTTGATCGCGCAAAAAGCCGTCGGGTTTTCCCAATTGCGCAATGGCGCTTTTGACACCCTGCGCCATAGATTCGCGAATGCCACCGGCCGCATCGGATGAATTGAGCGTGCTTTTAGAATCCGCGATCGCACTGCAAATAAAAGTCAAACTGGCGAGCATGGTGAGCAACAAGGGACGCATAAACGTTTGCATATATTTGGCCGCTAAAGTGGTGAGCCGTCAGTATGAGCCAGGAATTCATCCCTCGCAAACATCAGACACGCCGCGCGAGGCAAACCATCAGCGCCGTAACACCCACATCGCGACCACACCGCCAATCAAACCCCAAAATGCGCTGCCAATCCCGTGCAGCGTCAAGCCCGAAGCGGTGATGAGAAATGCGATCAAGGCGGGCTCGCGGCTGGCTTCATCGCCAACTGCAACGCTAAGGTTGTGGCCGATGGTGCCCAACAGTGCCAGGCCCGCAAGTGCGGCGATCAACGCTGCCGGGAACGCGGCGAAGAGCGCGCCGATGGCGCCGCCAAAAATGCCGGTAAGCAAATAGAAAAACCCAGCCGACACGCCGGCAATGTAGCGCCGCTTTGGATCCGTGTGGGCCTCGGGGCTCATGGCTATTGCCGCCGTAATCGCGGACAGATTCAGCGCGAACGCGCCGAATGGCGCTAGCATAAGCGTCAGGATGCCGGTGCTGGCAATAACGGGCGAAATGGGTGCCGGTGATTCCGGCGTGTCAAACCCAGCGCTGCGAATTGCCGCAACCCCAGGCGCATTTTGCGAGGTCATCGTCACCACAAACAGCGGTAGCGCTAGGCTGATTATGGTGGTCATGGTAAAAGTTGGCGTGATCCAAATCGGCTGTGCCCAGATCGTGGCACCCTGTAGGACTTTAGGCTGGGACAACATTTGTGCGGCTAAACTGCCATCAAAGTAAGCAAAAATGACGCCCGCGATCAGCACGCCCAAAACGCTGTAGCGCGCCCAATAGCGTCGCCCAAGCAAATGTGCAGTCAGCATTACCCCGACCAATACGGGCGCGGATTTCAGTGCGCTAAACGCGCCTAAGCCAAAGCGCAGCAACAGCCCGGCCAGCATCGCACTGGCCAATGCCATTGGAATACGCTGCATCAGGCGCTCAAATGCGCCGCTCAAACCGGCGATCGTAATCAGTAGCGCGCAAACTAAAAATGCGCCGGTAGCGTCGGCTAAATTGATTCCTTGTGTCGTTGCAATGAGCGCCGCACCAGGTGTCGACCAAGCGGTAACGATCGGTTTTTTATAGATCAACGAAAGCACGATGCACGAGCTACCCGTGCCGACGCCGAGCGCCCATACCCAAGAATTGAGCTCCGCAGCCGACGCGTTCAGCGCTTGCGCGGCTTGAAAAACAATCGCAATGGTGCTGCTAAAACCGACCAACACGACAATCAGGCCAGCGACCGCGGCTGAGACACTGAAATCGCGCACGAACTGGTTTAGCCCGCGCCTCAAACGCCGTCTTCCTTGAGCAGTTCGCGCACCGCAGCCGCCGTGATTCTTCGGCCACGGCTCAAGCTGTAGTCATTCAAGCGCTTTAACCACTGCGATAATTTGGCTAAATCACGGGTCACGTGCGTTTCCAGATAATTCAGCACGCCATCCTCTAGTGCCACACCCATGCCTGCGGCTTGGCTGCGCAACATGCTGTGGCGGGCATCAACGTCGGTCAGCGCTGGCAAGCGGATCAGCGTTGCCTGCATCAAGCGCGAGCGCAAATCCGCCAGCTTGATGCCTAAATTTGCTGGTGCCGCGCGCGCCACGCCAAGCCAGGGAATATCGGCGTCGACGGCGCGGTTGAAGTCGTGAAACAGCCATTCTTCGGCGCTAGCAATGCCTGCACATTGATCTAAATTATCCACGCCGAGTAAGCTTGCGTCAGGATGCAGATTGACGCCGAAGGCTTCAGCGCGAACCGCGCTGCCTGGGCATGCCGCTGCGAGTGCATTGAGCAAATAGCTTTTGCCCGAATTCGCCGGGCCAACCAGCATCAGCGCCTGATGTTTGCCGGCTGCTAGGACGCTTTTTAGCAATGCGGGCAGAGCCGGATCAGCGAAGAAAAAAGCACTCAGATCGTACTCCGGCGCCCAGCGCAGATTGAGCGGCAGCTGTTTAATCATGAAATTTAAGACTTCGGCGCGACGGAGCCTATCGCATCGGCGTCGCAACCGACATACAGCTCGGATGATTTGTAACGCGCATGCAGATAGCGCAACAGCACCATCACGATGGCAGCGCTGGGCAGCGCTAATAAAACGCCCAGAAAGCCAAACAGCTGACCACCGGCCAGAATCGCGAAAATGACGGCAACAGGGTGCATGCCGATTTTATCGCCGACCAGCCAGGGCGTCAGCACCATGCCCTCAAGCCCTTGACCGATCATAAATACGATCAATACCGCGAGCGGGTGCTGCCAATCATGGAATTGCATGTAGGCTGCTATAAGCCCACCGCCGACGCCGACTATGCCGCCCAAATACGGTATGAAGCTAACCAAGCCCGCGCCCATGCCGATCAATAGCGCCAGATCCAAACCGACGAACATTAAGCCGGTGGTATAGATCGTGCCGAGTGCCGCCATCACTGAAAGTTGACCGCGTAAGAACGCGCCCAGCACGTCATCACTCTGGCGCGCGAGCTCGGAAATTGCTGGTTCTAAGTGCCTGGGCAGTAGCTCACGAATGCGCGCCACCATGCTATCCCAGTCACGCAAAAAATAAAAAAGCAGCACTGGAATCAAGGTTAAATTCATCACCCAGCCCAACAGCGCTAAACCACTTTTGCCCACCGTTGCCAGCACCGTGGTAGCGACACCGCCGGCGCTTTGCCAGTGCGCGCGTGCCATCGCGATCAGTTTGTCCATATCGAGCAAATCGGTACTGGTGCCAAAGCGCTGATTCAGCCACGGCAACAAACGTGTGCGCACGGTATCCAGATAGCTCGGTAGTTTTTCAATGAGTTTGCTAACTTGTGCTTCGATCATAGGAATAAGCACGAGCAAAATTGCAGTCAGCGTTAACAGCATGGCCAGAAATACCAGCGCCACGCTCAAGGTCCGACTAAAGCCGCGCGCTTCCAGACGATCGACCGCTGGGTCACCCAGATAAGCAAACAGCGCGGCGGTGGCAAACGGCGTCAAAATAGGCGCTAAGTGATAAATCAGCACGCTAAAAATCGTCACCGCTGCCAATAATTGCCAGCGCGCATTGCTGGACATGCTGACAAATCCAAGCGCCTTTAACGCGGGTGCCGAGCTCAACGCGAGCAACGCGTTGGTCTTTGCTGCTTGCGGCTTCGTGCCTTGAACCTTCGCTTTTATTTTCGCCTTTGCCATTAGTTGATGATCTCAAGCACGGCCGGACTTTCGCTGAGCACGCGCAGCGTTTGCCCCGCACCGACTGATTGCGCCAACCGTGCGCCGCCGCCCTGCACATTCAAGCGCAATCGAAGCGTGGCATTTTGCGCACCCAAAACCGTCAGCTTTTTGACACCGCTCAGGGCCGCCAAATACTTCAAAATGCGGCCGTAATCCGCGCCAGATCTAAGCCCCGTGACTTCCGTCAAAATTTCCTCAGGCGGCGCGTTGCTAATTGCCGCCGCGCGGCGTACCAGGGCGCTTGCCAGGCGATCACTTAAGCCATCAAGTGCACTGCTGTTCAGCGCTTCCACGCTGCGACCATCGCTGAGCCAGAGCGTGCCACCAATCCGCCCCAGTAACGCATTTTGCCCGGCTGAGCCCAAACGCAGCGCTGTCTCTTCGCTCAGCTCAGATGCCGCCACGCCACCCGGAAACCGCACGTTGACGCCCCGGCGACTCGATCGATCCTGCATAGCGCTGCGTATTTCTGCGTCCAGTGGTGCGTCGCCGTCAAACACATAAACCGCCACCGTTGGGCGCTCGCGGCCCCACGCGCCTAGGCCTGCACGTGCCAAGAGCTGGCTCATGCTCGGCGCATAAAAGCTGCCGCGCAAATACAGCTTGATCGCTGGTTTGCCGTCTACCCGCACCAATTCCTGACGGTATTCATAGCGCTGCATGTATTTTTCCGGGCTGCTGGCGGCAGCGATAATCGTGCCATTGTTGGCGGCATTGGCATCGCCGGAGACTTTCACCGCAACATCCAAAAGCGTGCGACCAAGTGCCGCCACACGCGCGTCAGCACTTTGATCGGCAACCGCGGTTTCGCCCTGATACAAATCCAGCGCCCAAGCGGGTTTGGCTGCTACCAAACACAACAACGCCAAAAAAAGCATTCGAAATTCAGACATAGATCACGTGGCTAGCCAAAAACGGTAGCGCCGAGTTTACGTCAGGCTTAGGGCAAAGTTGTTTCGCCTCAACAAAACAAACTGGCAATACGAAGACGAACGGAACAACGCCGCACGCAGAGCCTTGCTGTGGGTGGGCAACAAAAAGTTGCGGCCCTGGCCTACTGCATGTGGCTTGCTGTATGTGGCTTGCTGTATGTGGCTTGCTATATGTGGCTTGCCGCATGTGGCTTTGTCGCCGTTCGGCTCAATAAGTTGTTAGGCTTCCCGGCTTCCATATTTGAGATAACCACAGGCGTGCTAAACGTTACCAAGGTTTTTTTGCCGCCGCTGAGCGAGTACGTTGCCAAACTTGAGGGCATATGGGCGCGCAGCCAGCTTACGAACAACGGGCCGTTGGTGCTTGAGCTTGAGGCGCGCCAGAAATCAGAGTTGGGCGTTAAGCACTTGTTTTTGGTCAATAACGGCACGATCGCGTTACAGATTGCCTATCGTGCGCTTGGGCTAGTCGGCAAAGTCATCACCACCCCGTTTTCTTATGTTGCAACCGTGTCTTCTGCGGTTTGGGAGGGCTTAGAGCCGGTTTTTGCCGACATAGACCCGGCGACGCTGTGCATCGATCCAGCCCACATTGAGGCGTTGATCGCGCTGCATCGACCGAGCGCAATTATTGCCACGCATGTGTTTGGCAATGCCTGCAACGTTGCTGCGATTTCGGCAATCGCGCATCGCCATGGTTTAAAGGTGATTTATGACGCGGCGCATGCCTATGGTGCGCACTTAGGCACGCGCGCGCTCGCAAGTTTTGGCGATGTGGCCACGCTTTCGCTGCATGCCACCAAGCTTTTCCACATGGCCGAAGGCGGCGCGATTATTACCGACGACGATGCGTGTGCAAATCGCATCGAATACATGCGCAATTTTGGTCACAACGGCCCCGAGCAATTTCACGGTCTAGGCATTAACGCAAAAGTGTCTGAGTTGAATGCGGCAATGGGCTTATGTGTGATTGATCATGTGCCCACATTGATTGCGCAACGCCGTCAAGTCAGTGAGCGATATGATCAGTTATTGGCGGGGCTGGATCTAGCCACGCCAAAATGGGCGTCAGACTTGCAGCGCAATTATGCCTACTACCCGATTTTTACCCGCACCGAAAAACAACTGCTTGAGGTGCGCGCGGCACTCAACGCCGAGCAAATTTTTCCGCGCCGGTATTTTTATCCCAGCCTGCATCAGTTGCCGTATGTGCAACACGTTGCGATGCCAGTCAGCGCGAAACTGTCGGCGTGCGCACTGTGTTTGCCTTTGCACGGCGAAATGCCGGTAACTGACGCTGAGCGCGTTTGCGCCATCATTCGCCGGGTTTTAGCGTGAACAGGATTTAGCGTGAATACCGACGCCGCCAATGATGCAGGCAAAAATGCGGCGCCCAAAGTCAGCATTATTCTGACCACATACAATTTCGCCAGCTACGCGCGCGAAGCGGTTTTATCGCTATTAAATCAGCAAAACGCGCCCACTTTCGAGCTGCTCGTCGTCGATGATGCCTCCACCGACGGCACCTTGGAAACACTGGCCGATATTGTTGATGCGCGCATGCACATTCATCGCAACGCACGTAATTTGGGCGTTGCCAGCACGCTGACCCATGCTTTTGCGATGGCGCGCGGCAGCTATATTGCGCGCTTAGACGGGGATGATCGCTGGCGACCGGATTTTCTCAATTTGACCTGTGCGGCGCTCGACGCGGATGCAACGCTTGGTTTTGTTTATGGCGATGTTGCCTGGATGGATGGCCGTGGAAGCATTACTTTGGATCGCGCTGTCGGGCGCCCCAAGCTGCCAGCTAGAGGACATGAACTAAAGCCATTGCTGCGGGCAAACTATATCTGTGCGCCCGCACTTTTAGCCCGACGTGAGGCGTGGCTGCTGGCATTGCCCTGGCAAGAGCGCTTTGCCATGGGCCCGGGCGATTGGTTTGCGAGTTTGACGATGGCGGCTAGGTTTCCATCGCGCTATTTGGCAATTGTGCTTGCCGACTATCGCATCCATGCGCAGGGCATGCACAGCGAAATGATGCGCAGCGCGCGCGGTGAAGCGGCAATTGAATACATCATGGCGCATTTTTTTGAGCATTTTCCTGCGCAATTTTCCCGTCAAGAACGGCGTCAGATACGCCAAGAGCACCGCCTCGGGATGGCCTCAGCTGCCCTAGGTTTACGGCGGTTTGCCGATGCGCGCCGGCTGTTTCGATCCGCACTTGGCGATGGTTGGCTAGCTTTGGCAACGCCCGCGATTTTTCGATCGGTTTTTGCGCTTGAGGTTTTGGGATATGAGCGCTACGAAAAAGTAAAATCATGGCTGCTGCATGCGAAGTAACCTCTCATGACCAATATCATCGTTATCGGCTCGTCTGGGCATGCAAAATGCGTGCTTGACAGCATTGCGCTTGCGCAGAAGTCTCGCGCCAGCGACACGGCAGACAAGTTTCGCGTTGTCGGGCTGCTCGATGACTATCGCGAAAAAGGTGAGCGCACCGGTTCCATAGAAATTCTCGGTGCGGTCAGTGCATTGCCGACACTGGTAGGTGCGTATCAATTGACCGGCTTCATCGTCGCAATTGGCGATAATTTCGCGCGCGCTGCGGTGATCTCGAAAGTGCAAGCGCTGTGCCCAGAGCTTGATTTGGTCAGTGCGATCCATCCAAGTGCGACCGTGGCGCAGGATGCCCATATCGGTGCGGGAACCGTGGTTATGGCGGGTGCGGTGGTTGCGCCTGGATGTTTGATTGGTCGGGCGTGCATCCTCAATACCGCGGCAACAATCGACCATGAGTCACGTATGGCAGATTATTCCAGCCTTGCCCCGCGTGTGGTGACCGGCGGCAATTGTCAATTTGGTGCCTTTGCCGCGGTTGGCATTGGTGCCATCGTTAGCCATCGGGTGCACGTTGGCGCGCACAGCGTTGTTGGTGCGGGTGCGCTTGTGTTGCAGTCCATTGATGCGTTTAGCGTCGCCTATGGCAGCCCAGCGCGGCATATTCGTACCCGAGTCGCGGGCGAGAAATATCTGTGATCAAACTTTATTCGACGCAGCAGGCGCGTGAATTGGACGCCCGCGCAAGCCGCGATTTTGGCATTCCTAGCGAAGAATTGATGGCGCGCGCAGGGCGCTCAGCTGCGACTTTTACGCTGCAGCGCTGGCCCCTAGCGCAGCGTATTGTGGTGCTGTGCGGGCCGGGAAATAATGGCGGTGACGGTTATGTCGTGGCGCATTTATTGCGCGCAGCGGTGCGTGATGTTGCGGTTTTTTCCTTCGGTGTGATGGATGCGAAACGCAGCCCCGATGCGGACGCGGCGCGCATTGCCTATCTTGATGGCGGGGGCGCGATTTTGCCTGCGGATGCGCTCACGGCAGCAGTGGCAGTCAGCGATTTGGTGATTGATGCGCTGTTTGGAATTGGCACACGTCCTATAACGGGCGAGCTTGCGCTGATCGTGCGCGTTTTAAACGCTCTCAATAAGCCGGTGTTAGCGCTGGACGCGCCGTCCGGCTTGGATGGCGATACCGGAAGTGCTGGCGATGGTGATGGCGCGGTCGTGCGCGCGCATGCAACGCTGAGTTTTATCGTACACAAGCTCGGCTTGTTTACCGGTGTGGCGCCTGCTTACGTTGGTGTTGCGACGCTGCACACGCTGGCACTACCGTCCGCGCTGTTCGATGGCGTCTCGCCGGTTGCGCGCGCGCGGCTGAACTGCCCGTTTGCATCAACGCCGCGTGACCCAACCGCACACAAAGGGAATTTTGGTCACGTCTGGGCGGTTGGCGGTGCCCCGGGTTTTGCTGGTGCGGTCAGCCTGTGTGCGCAGGCCGCGCTGCGTTCGGGTGCTGGCTTAGTTAGTGTGCTTACTGATGCGCAAAATACGCCCGGCTTGCTCAGTGCCCGTCCCGAACTTATGGTGCACGAGACTCGTTTTTCCGTGTCGCCTTCCGGCGAGACTTGTTTTTCCGTGTCGCCTTCCGGCGAGACTTGTTTTTCCGTGTCGCCTCCCGGCGAGACTTGTTTTTCCGTGTCGCCTTCCGGCGAGACTCGTTTTTCCGTGTCGCCTCCCGGCGAGACTCTGCAATTCCCAGAATTCAAACCTGGCACTGTGTTGGCGATTGGCCCAGGTTTAGGGAAATCAGATTGGGCTCGGGCGCTGTTTGCGCAAGCATTAAACTGGCCCGGCCCGCGGGTGTTGGACGCGGATGCGCTGAATCTTTTGGCTGAGCGCGATGGCATCGCGTTGGGGCCGCTCAGCATCCTGACGCCGCATCCCGGCGAGGCCGCGCGGTTACTTCGTTGCGATATCGCCAGCATCGCGCGCGACCGTCCGGCGGCGGTGCGCGCGCTGGCGGAAAAATACGCTTGTGTCGCTTTACTCAAAGGTGCCGGTACGTTGATCGCTGCGGCAAACGATCCTGGTTTAGGCGTCTGCGTATTTGGCAACGCCGGAATGGCAAGCGGCGGCATGGGTGATGTGTTGACCGGCGTGATTGCGGCACTGCTTGCACAGGGCTTGTGCGCGTTTGACGCAGCTGAGCAGGGCGCCGTACTGCACGCTCAGGCGGCGGACCGCGCCGCCAAAGCGGGCATGCGCGGCATGCTAGCAAGTGATGTGATTGCCGAATTGCGAGCGGGTCTCAATTGCGGCGATCAGTCTTTCAGAAACGCTTAAAAATCAAACTTAATCCCCTGCGCCAACGGCAGTGTTTTGGAATAATTGATGGTGTTGGTTTGTCGACGCATATACGCCTGCCAGCTGGTCGAGCCCGATTCGCGCCCGCCGCCGGTTTCTTTTTCACCACCGAATGCGCCGCCAATTTCTGCACCCGAGGTGCCGATATTGACGTTCGCGATGCCGCAATCAGAACCCACTGCGGATAAAAATTGCTCGGCTTCGCGCATATTGAGTGTGAAAATTGAGCTGGAAAGCCCCTGTGGCACGTCGTTTTGCA
>JANNYO010000023.1:0-1420 GCA_031410115.1 Rhodanobacteraceae bacterium
GGCCGCAGATGGTGCTGAGATTGGCGGCGATCTCTGATGCACTACCGGCGGTAATGGTGAATTTTGCCAAAGTGTCCCTGCTCACGAGTGCCGCTTTTGCACTTGCCAAGCACTACTCCGGTAACGCGCTATTTGGTCGCATCGCCGGCTACGCCTTCGGCATCGCAGCGGTGTTATCACTGCCGTTTATGGGTGATATTTTCGATGTGCTGGCAAAAGGCTTCGTCAAAGTGTTGGAATTTGTCGCCGCCGGGTCCGGTTTTGTGTTTGCCGATTTGGTCAATATTCCTAAGTCCGGCTTTATTTTCGCCTTTCAAGTATTGCCGACCATTATTTTCTTCGCCGCCCTCATGGGCGTGCTGTATCACATTGGCCTGATGCAGCTGATCGTGCGCTGGATGGCGATTGGCATCACCAAAGTCATGCGCGTTTCTGGTGCCGAAACCACATCGGTGTGTGCTAGCGTGTTTATTGGGCAAACCGAAGCACCGCTGACGGTGCGCCCCTACATTGCGAAAATGACCGAGTCTGAGCTGCTGACGATGATGATCGGTGGCATGGCGCATATCGCTGGCGGCGTGATGGGTGCCTATATCATTATGCTGGGCGGTGGTGATCCCGTTGCGCAGGCTTTGTATGCTAAACACTTTTTGGCGGCATCCATCATGGCGGCACCCGCAACCTTGCTGCTGGCTAAAATTTTGGCACCAGAAACTGGCGAACCTTTAACGCGCGGCGAAGTGCGTTTACACGTGGAAAAATCGGCTAGCAATGTGATTGAAGCGGCGGCTGTGGGTGCGGGTGACGGCTTAAAACTAGCGCTCAATATCGCGGCAATGCTGCTCGCGTTTATTTCCCTAATTGCATTGTTCAACGCCATTCTAGGTTGGGGCGGCGAAGCGAGCGGTTTCACTGCATGGATGAATTCCGGCGCGCCACGTGCGGTGCCTTTTGTTTTAAATATCCAAACCATCTTGGGCTATGTTTTGGCGCCGATTGCTTGGATTATCGGCGTGCCTTGGGCGGACGCGACGACGGTTGGGTCCTTGATTGGGCAGAAAATCACGCTCAATGAGTTCATCGCCTATCAAGAGCTATCGAAAATAACGGTCGGCACCGGCCCTGGGCAGATTAGTCAAGATGCGCGTTTGATCGCGACTTATGCGCTGTGCGGCTTTGCCAATTTCAGCTCGATTGCCATTCAAATCGGCGGCATCGGTGGGCTAGCACCAGAACGCCGCAGTGACTTAGCACGTATGGGCTTGATCGCGGTGCTAGGCGGCTGTTTAGCCACGTTTATGACCGCAACGATTGCCGGGGTGTTGCTGCATTTGAGCAATGGCTAGGCCAAACGCAGGGCATTTAACCGCACAGCGATTCGCCACCTTATGCCTCGTCGCCAGCCTGTGGTGGTAAGCCA
>JANNYO010000024.1:0-6612 GCA_031410115.1 Rhodanobacteraceae bacterium
GGAGCTAGGCTTCGGGTTTTTTTTCGCAGGCTTTTGAGTCAGATGGTGTGCTTCTTGGGTTGCACCATAACCTGATAAACTGATTATCTGATTATCGGAGGGTCATGCTAATGAACACCGTGACGGTCAATGCCACTGAATTTTCGCGTGGTTTGTCGGAATTCTTGAACAAAGTGCAATACACCGGCCAAACATTTGATATTGAACGGGGTAAACGAGTGATTGCTCGGGTTTCGCCGGTGTCATCGCCGGCGTTAAGCGCTGGCTTTCCAATTTCGCAACTCGATGATTTGCTTGCCAGAAGCGCACTTTCGGATGATGAGCGAGCGCTTATGGCGAAAGACTTGCGCACGCTACGTTCGCGCTTAGTGGTGAAGGCTGATCCATGGGGCTTGTAATCGACACGGACGTCTGGGTGATGGTGGAAAAATCGCTACAGTCGCCCAACCTAGGGCAATGGGCACATTTTGGTGGTGCGTTTATCAGCAGCATTACTGCGAGCGAACTGCTCGTCGGTGTGGAGCGCGCAAACACCGCAAGCCGCAGAGCTTTGCGCGCGGCATTTGTGGAAAACCTGCTGACGCACATTCCTGTGCTGGGCTTTGATTTGCCAGTCGCGCGCACCCACGCCCGGATGATTGCGGCGCTACCTAAGAACGTAACGGCCATCGCGCACGACGCCTTGATCGCTGCGACTGCGATTCATCATGGTTTCCACTTGCTTACCCGCAACATTACCGACTTTAAGATCTATGCCGGGCTTAAGCTTGAGGCGTATGACGCTGCGTGAGTGACTTAATCGCCGTGTCGCCTCGTCGGCGAGACTTAATCGCCGTGTCGCCTAGTCGGCGAGACTTAATCGCCGTGTCGCCTGGTCGGCGAGGCTCCCGCGCGTCGCCCTGAACGCCGCGAATCCACTTGCTTGCCAAGCCTTAATGTTTGCGCGTACCTTGCTTGCGATCAGGCGCGCTGTCTGCGCCATAGTTCTTTGATTTTAAAGGGATTTATTCATGGCAAGCACTTCAGTTGCGTTACAAGCGTGGGTTGAAAATACGGCGAAACTGACCTTAGCAGCGAATATTCACTGGTGTGATGGCTCTGAAGCTGAAGATCAAGCGCTTAAAAATTTGATGCTGGGCACCGGCGATTTGATCGCGTTGAATGCACAGACGCATCCGAATTGCTTTCTGCACCGCTCGCACCCCTCCGATGTCGCGCGCGTTGAGCACCTAACCTTCGTTTGTACGCCCGAACGTGAAGACGCTGGCCCAAACAATCACTGGATGGCACCCGCCGAGGCGCATGCCAAGATCGATGCGCTATTTGCCGGCTGCATGGCCGGGCGCACCCTGTATGTGATTCCGTACTGCATGGGCCCGATCGATTCGCCATTTTCCCGGCTGGGCGTGGAAATTACCGACAGCCCGTATGTCGTGGTCAATATGCGCATGATGACGCGCATGGGGCTGCCCGCGCAGCTGCGCATTGAGCAGGGCGCCAGTTTTGTCAAAGGTCTGCACTCGACCGGCGATTTGCATCCAGACCGCCGCTTTATTATGCATTTCCCAGAAGAATTGGCGATCAAATCGATCGGTTCGGGCTATGGCGGCAACGCGTTATTGGGCAAGAAATGCCACAGCCTGCGCATCGCCAGTTCGCAAGCACGCACGGAAGGTTGGCTTGCCGAACACATGCTGATAGTCGGCATCGAAAACCCAGCGGGGCAGACGCATTACGTCGCCGCCGCGTTCCCATCTGCCTGCGGTAAAACCAATCTAGCGATGTTGATTCCGCCCGCCTCGATGCCGGGCTGGAAAGTCTGGACCGTGGGTGATGACATCTGCTGGATGCATCCCGGCGCCGATGGCAAGCTGTACGCGATTAATCCTGAGTCCGGGTTTTTTGGCGTCGCACCCGGCACCAGTGCAAAAACCAATGCGAACGCGCTGGCGATGTTGAATCACGATGCGATTTTCACCAACGTCGCTTTGACCAGCGATAACCAACCGTGGTGGGAAGGGCTAGACAACCGCGTTCCTGCCATCGATTGGAAAGGCAACGCGTACGCGCCTGCAAACGGCCCGGCGGCACATCCCAATTCGCGCTTCACTGTCAACATGTCAGCGTGCCCAAGCTACACCGAGCAGGCGCAAAACCCAGCGGGCGTGCCAATCTCGGCAATTATTTTTGGTGGCCGCCGCGAATCATTGGTGCCGCTGGTATTCCAAGCGCGCGACTGGGCGCACGGCGTGTTGGTGGGTGCGGCGATGGCCTCAGAAACCACCGCCGCCGCCACCGGTGCCACAGGCGTCGTGCGGCGCGACCCAATGGCGATGAAGCCATTTTGCGGCCTCAACTTTGGTGACTATTGGACGCATTGGCTGAATGTTGGTAGCAAATTAAGCCATCCGCCAAAAGTGTTTCACGTCAATTGGTTTCGCAAAGGCAGCGACGGCAAATTCCTCTGGCCGGGCTTTGGCGATAATTTGCGCGTACTGGAATGGGCGCTGAAACGCTGCGCGGGCGGCGCTGACGCCACGTCCAGCGCGATTGGTAATCTGCCTATGCCAAAGGATTTAGATGCCAATGGCCTGAACGTGTCAGCAGAAGCACTCGCCGATTTGCTACACGTCGAACCCAGCACCTGGTTCCAGGAACTGGATGAGATCGCCAAATTTATGGCTGAATTCGGCGCACGCACGCCAACTGCGCTGTACACGGAATTGGCGCGAACTCGAGCGGGTTTAGCGGGCTAGTGTGTTTCTAAAGCCTCTGGTTGATTTGCACACGCGATGAGGTAATTGGTGATCCAGATGCCGAACGCAACCGCGTCCCTAAGCCAATTCCACCCTAAGCGGTGGCACCCAGCCATCGGCCCGATGTTCCACGATCACATCGGTAAACACGCCGCCGCGCACATACCATTCACCGCGCAGACGCATGAATTTTGGCTGCGTTACCGCAACTAAATCGCTCAAAATGCGATTCGTCAGCGCTTCGTGGAAACCGCCTTCATTACGAAAGCTCCACATATATAGCTTCAAAGCCTTGAGCTCGACGCAGGTGTCGGCAGGCACATATTCCAGATGCAACGTGGCGAAGTCTGGCTGGCCGGTTTTAGGGCATAAGCAGGTGAATTCAGGAATTTTCATGCGAATGGTGTAGTCACGGCCCTTTTCTGGGTTCGGGAAGGTTTCTAAGCTTTTACTAGGTTGGGTGGTGGGATTTAAGTTCATTGGCTGATTCATTGGCTATGTGGATACGAACAGCGGAGTGTGGCTTAAGAGTCGCTGAGAAAACATGAAAGGCCGTGCAATGACGGTACCCGAATGGGAAAACGGTGCAAGCGTTTATCCGCACTATCATAGGCTGACGGATTTGCCGCAAAACATGACCGGTGAGCGGTCGCTGGCGGGCGGTATTTTGAAGATGGACACGGCGGTGTTGGCGGATCAAGTCGGGGTGATCGAAGCTGATTTGTTTGCGGATGGGTTTGAATAGGGCCGTGCAAGCCGAAAAATAGTTCGGCAATTTCGCCTTAGACAAACCCAATCCGTTGACTAATTCAGTTGCAATTTTCGCTCACTCAAAGCCATTGTGAAAGATCACCTCATTCACCACATTGATGGCTGCAGGCAAGGCACTGCTGGCCCGGTAGCCTAGAGTTGCCGGATGGCTGGCGCTGATCGTGCGCAGCCCCGCGCTGGCCGTGGTGATTTGGCAGCTGCCATTGCCTGCATTGTTCAAAGTGACCGTGCAGCTGCCACCGCCGCCGCTCACGCTGACATTGACCGTGCCGCGACCCAACACGGTGCCACCGGTATTCAAGCGCCGACTGCGCACCGTAACGGTGTAAGGCTGGCCGGCGAAAACCGGGTTTGGCGCAACCGATAGGATGCTGGTTTCCGTGTCAGCGGTGCTAAAAAGCATAAGCACAGCACCGGCACCGGCGCCGGTATTGTCGGCGCGATTGGCGATACCGATGGCCAGATCATCGACTTGATCGTCATTAAAATCAGCCGCACTCAGCGCGATGCCGAATTGGTCATTGGTCGCGACATCACCGCTGATGTCAGCGCTGCTCAAATCGAAGATCTTGACGATACTGGTATCGATGCCGCCTGCGGATCCGTACACCACCGCCACGCTACCGGCGTCGACAACGTTGCCGACGTCTTCAAGGGGCAAGCCGATCGCCAAGTCGTCAAAGCCATCGCGGTTGAAGTCACCGGCGCTCAAGCTGGCGCCAAATTCGTCGCTGGCCTCCACTGCCAACCCGGAGATTTCGCTTTGGCCGAAGGCAATGCTGCTACCGGCATTGGCTAACAGGCCGTTGGCTGCGCCATACAGAATAGTGACGGAGCCAGAGTCATCAATGGCACCAATGCCCTCGCCCGGCGCACCGACGGCTAAGTCGTCTATGCCGTCATTGTTAAAGTCCCCAACCGTGAGCGCTTCGCCAAAAAAGTCGTTGTCTTCAACGACCCCGGGCACGCCGGGCGAGTCCTGCGTGATTTTTTCATAGCGAAAGCCACCGCTAGATGCTGCGCCATAGATGATCCACAAAAATCCTTTGCCGTCTGGACATAGGGAAATCGTCGGAGTGGGAATAATGCAGCCGTCACTGACACCGAAAGCGACAAGATCGTCAAAACCATCGTTGTTGAAGTCTCCGGCGGCAAGGGTTTCGCCGAAAACACCGCTTTGCCGATCCACCTCATTAGGAAAATCGCTGCGGCTGACGAAATCAACAGGCGTGTTGAGCAGTGCCGAGCCACTGCGCCGCACCGCAACGCCACCGGCAAAAAGCAACAAGTTGGGCGCATGCCCGATCGCGCTGATCGCTAAATTTGGCAGCGCCGAAGCCGACGTCCAATGCAAAGGCGCCAACGCTTCGCCTTTGCGATGCCCATTAGTGGTGCCATGCGGCGCCGCTTCTGCCCCCGGCAAAAATAGATCATTGCTTGTACTCAAGCCACCTGCGGCGCCGAACAGCGCATGCACTCCGCCGCTGTCTGTAGTACCTGCGCCGGCATCGTCTTCGCCGGACACGCCGATCGCCAAGTCGCTACAGTCATCACCATTGAAGTCCGCTGCGGCCAGTGCATCACCAAATCGGTCGTTGGCTTCAGCGACGCCAGTGATGCCATCGGTGTTTTGACTAATGAGCTGCCCGCCACCCAGACGCAAACCGATTTGGCGATCACCAAAGCCAATGCTGACCGAGCCATCATTGTCACCGCCCACGTTGTCGATCACATCGCTGCTGGCATCACCAACGGCCAAATCCATCACGCCATCGCAATCGAAATCGCCAGTGCTGAGCACGCCCACCGCTGAGGGCGTGCTTTGCTTGGGCAATTGTTGGCCGCCTTTGATTACCAATCCACTCAGTTCTGTGCTCAGATCGGCCGCTTGCAGGGGCGCGCCGAGCAGAATGTTGGCGCATAGCCCGAGACAAAATGTCGTAGGGCGCAGAAAACTCGAAAATGTGTACATGGAACTCCTTCGGTGCTGAATGCAGATCAATTCGAGGGAATCATAAAATTAGCGCTTTGCGTGACGTTGCCGCCCGTCACCACATTGCCAAATGCACCGCTAAAAGTGTCGTACTCGGCGGTAATGCTGATTGGACCCGGCGCACCGGAGTTCGCCAACACACAGCGCCCAATGCTGGTCAGCGCGGCAGCCGTAGGCGCTAATATGAGCGTGCAACTAGCGCCCCGGTTGTCAGTCAAGCGCACATTGCCGTTGGGTTTAAACAGCGGGCTGGTCGCGCGCACCGTGACTTCAATCGAGCGCTGCGGATCGCTCTCGAAGGCGTCGCAAAAAATCCGCACATTGCCGCCGCAGGCGCTGGGCACCGGCGTTTCAATGACCATGGTGATTGGTAGAAACGAAAACTCGCTGGTGTTGTCATTGGCATCGGTCGCGGTGGCAACAATGACATCGTCGGCTGTCAACGTGACACCACTGGGCAGTGGCTGATTGCTTAGGTTCTTAATCGACTGCGCCTCGGCACTCAGGTAGCTATCGCTGAATAAAAGCGTGCGGCCTTCATCGCCATCGGCTTTGAAAAACTCAATGCGGAGGGGATAAGCGCTGTTGCTGCTGGTCGAATCGACCCGGTAGCTCAGGCTGACGTTGCTGCCGAGCACCGAAAAGGCGCTGATTTCGGGGAAGTTTTGGCCGTTGTTGGCGACTGCGTCTGGGTCGCCGATATCGTTTGCCAGACGCGTGTTGGCAATGCCGTTATCGCCAGATCTGCTGGTAATGCCAAGCCCGCTATTGGCGAAAATTTGGTTGCTAGATACATGCCCACGGCTACTGCGGGTGGCGACGCCGGTCACATTGAAAGCAATCACATTCCCTTGGCCTAGTGCTGTGCCACCGACCAAGGGCGGCTGCACGCCATTGACGCCTACACCGAGTTCGACGCCAACAACATTGCCGAGCGCGCGCGTTCCAGTAACGTCTGTGCCAATAAAATTACCGATCACACGATGGCCATTGGTGCCACCCGCACCGCCGATTCCGACACCGCGCAGGCGATTGCCGGAAATCACATTGCGACCGGCTGTCGTGCCATCGCCCAGGAACTGTACGAAGTTG